>CAZAOK010000003.1:13758-63250 GCA_964486725.1 uncultured Leptospiraceae bacterium | reverse complement strand
GGAAGCAGCATTTCAGCAGCAATCTTTCCACAGATAGAATTTCCCGATAAATGGGCGGGTTTTCATGATCTAACAGTAATTGGGCCATATCTTGATTATATAGTACTCATGTGTTATGATCTGCATCGCAAAGGAACGGGACCAGGGCCCGTTGTGACAGAAGAATGGACCCGAAAGAATATTAAAAATGCGTTAATGAACATGGATAATGATGACATTCTCCTGGGTATTCCTTCTTACGGTTACAGGTGGTGCGGTAAAGGGCAGAAGAAAAAAGTAACGGCCATTTCAGCCATGTACGCGTCAAGGCTGGGCCGGCAGTATGGTTTTGTGCGCCACCCTTCAGGAAATCTTCATGTTGCATGGGATAACTGTAAAGTATACGCGTCTGATGCACACATGATAGAAATCCTGAAGGACCTGGCCAATAGGTACAGGCTTGCCGGCACTGCCCTGTGGAGAGTGGGATTCGAAGAATAATGTTTACTTGAAAAGTTCCTTTTCCATATCCTTGATCTCTTTTACACAGTTGCTTAGAAATTCTTTCCATTCAGGCTCAAACCCTTCACCAAAGGATGTTTTAAGCCAGTCGCCAACGATCTCTTCGGCGTGCTTACCGGGGGTAAGCCATTCAGCCAGCACCAGCACGTTGGAATTATTAACTGCCACGGCTTTTTTAGCCTCAAATGAATTTCCGCAGTGTACCGCGTACACACCGGGAAACTTGTTGGCAACGATGACACTGCCAGCCCCGGTGCCGCAGATGATGATGCCCTTCTCGTATTTACCTTCCGAGACTGCACGGGCAACGTTGGCAGCTGATACGTGATAGGGAACGAATTCACCGTCTTCCTGCATGCCAAGGTCATCCACCTGGTGACCATTGGTCTCGAGGAAGGCGATCACGTCCTTCTTCAATGTTAGTCCGGCTTTTGTTGTTCCTATTGCAAATTTCATTTATGTATCCTCCAGCAGCCCCCATAATTACTTGAGGGAGAGTAGATTATCGTATTGATTTACAGGCGTCAATTATGTGGGACACACCGAACCCATGCTTGTTGAACAGGTAGTCTTCGGTAGCAACTTCACCAAATTTATCAGGTATACCAAGACGTTTCACCTTTACAGGATACTCTTCACTTAACACCTCGCATACTGCTCCGCCAAGTCCTCCGATAATGCTTTGATTCTCAACGGTAACAACCCCGCCGGTTTTCTTTGCCGAATTGATGAGAGTCTGTGCGTCAAAGGGCTTAACAGATGGATAATGCAGCAGGTCTACGGATATTCCTTCCTTGTGAAGCTGCTCTGAGGCTTCAATCGCGAACTGTGTCATGTAACCGGTTGAAACGATTGTAACATCTTTCCCTTCGCGTAATTGCATGGCCTTCATCGGGTTAAAGTCGTATTCGGCATCAAACATCTGTGCAACCTTCGGCCTTACAAGCTGCATGTAAGTGGGCTGTGTGCTCTTTGCCATGTACTTCATCACACTGCGAAGTTCATATGGATCGCATGGTGAATACACGTGCATGTTAGGCATGGCCCGCATGATGGCAAGGTCCTGAAAGTCCATGTGGGTGCCGCCGTTGGGGCCCTGCGTGATACCGGGAGCGGTGCCCACGATCTTCACGTTATTGTTGGCATAGGCCACGCTGATGGTTATCTGGTCGTATACCCTTCTTGAAGCGAAACATGAAAAAGTTGCCGCGAAGGGGATATTCCCTTCGTTGGCAAGTCCGGCAGCTACACCGATCATGTTTGACTCGGATACTCCGCAGTTTACGAAGTTGTCGGGACATTCATCTATAACACATGGATTTGTTCCCGATGCCTTGCTCAGGTCTGCTTCAAGGCAGTATATCCTGTTATCCTGGTTAATTAACTCATTGATAGTCTGGCCGTATACGGCCCGCATTTCCATTTCATGCCAGTTCATATTATATCTCCATTTAATAAGGTAATTCTATTGTGTAGCCAAGTCCGGCCATAAACTTATCGTAGGCTTCCTGGTCGGGACACTTCACGTTATGGCTTGAAACCATATTTTCAACTGCGCTGTTGCCCTTCCCTTTTACCGTGTGCGCGATTATCATGGAGGGCTTTCCCTTAACATTTTTTGCCTTTTCAAGGGTATTGTACACGTCTTCCCAGTCATGCCCGTCCATCTCGAACACTTCCCATCCAAATGCTTTCCACTTGTCCGCAAGCGGTTCAAGTGACAGCACCTCGTCGGTAGTGCCGTCGATCTGCATCTTGTTGTAATCGGTAATGGCTACCAGGTTGTCCAGCTTGTACTGTGCAGCAAACAATCCCGCTTCCCAGACCTGCCCCTCGTTGCTCTCGCCATCTCCGACAATACAGTAGGTTGTATAGTCATTTCCGCTCTTTTTCCCCGCAAGTGCTATCCCGCAGGCACATGAGAGACCCTGCCCCAGGGATCCGGCGGTCTGATCGATACCGGGGGTCTGTATCTGGTCTACGTGGCTTGGCAGACGGGTTCCGTCCTGGTTCATGGTTTTCAACCATTCTTTTGGGAAAAAGCCCCTGTATGCCAGGGCTGCGTATACTACCGGTCCGGCATGACCCTTGGACAGTACAAGCCTGTCACGTTTTTCCCACCTGGGGTCTTCCGGTTTCACGTTCATGAGCCGGTAATACAGCGTGATGATGACCTCAACGAGGCTGAGTGCCCCGCCAATATGTCCTGATCCGGCACGGCAGATCATATCAGTCATGACGTACCTGAATTCTTTTGCAAGCTGATCATATTCATCCCTGTTGAATGTTCCATGTGGTTCTATGTTCATTAAAATATCCTCCCGGAATTATTAGAAGTTCATAATATTTATAAGCGATCCCATGAAATACACTGAAATGGTCACGCATATTGACGACGCAACGGTCATCCAGACGCCGGCTTTAGCCATATCTCCGATGGAGAAATAACCCGACGAATATGGAATTACGTTGGTGGGTGTTGAGGTTACCAATATAAAGGCCAGCGACGAGGTTATCCCTGCGGGGATGGCCAGTAATGCGGGGCTTAAGCCCAGGGTATTGGCCAGGGCAATAAGCAGGGGCACCACTATGATACCGGTAACCGTGTTGCTTGAAAACATTACTTTCATGATTGATATACCGAATACTATTGCAAATATTATCAGCGCCGGGTGAAGGTTCTCTATCCAGCTGAAGGTCATCCACGCCATCCACTCGGCTGCACCAGTCTTGTAAATTGCCATGCCGATAGCCAGGCCGGAAACGATGAGAACGATCCCTCCCCAGCTGATCTTCTTTTCGGCGGTTTCCCAGGTGATCACGTTTATGCCGGGAAAGAAAAACAGAACCGCGCATGTGATGGCAACAAAGGATATGGAAAGGTAATCAATAGTTCCCCCTGTCCATTTGGAGATAAAGGGTGCGAATATCCACAGAAATACGGTTATCATGAATATGCCAAGGGTAAGTGCTTCTTTTTTATTAATAGGACCAAGTTCACGCTTGCGTTGTATTGCGTCCTCTTTTGAGATAGAAAGGTTTATCTTTTCAAGGGGGAATACCTTTAATAGTATTACCCACGCCGCAGGTACCATGAGAATTGCCGCGGGGAATCCCAGTATCATCCATTGGAGAAATGTGAAATTGATCCCTGCCAGATCACGAAGAAATCCTATGGTAAGTGGGTTCGGACCGCATCCAGCCGGTGTTGTGACGCCGCCGATGAGGGGCCCCCACGCGCAGGCGATCATCAATGACCGTCCGAAATTGCTTTTCAATGGTTCGGCTTTGGCGTCTTTCAGTATGGTCAATCCTATGGGAAAGAGCATTGCCGCAACCGCCATGTCTGTTATCCAGCCTGACAGAAGTGCCCCCACGATGATAAATGCCAGGATGATGAGGGACGGGCTGTGACCAAGATGATACAGGATAACAGTTGTGATGCGTTTCAGCAGGTTTGTTTCACTAATGGCCGCGGAAAATATTAGTACACCAATGAAAAATAATATTATGGGGTTGCCGAACCCGTCCTGCACAAGCTGTTTGAAAGGTGCCGCACCGGTAATTACCATGAGGGACATGGCAAGCAGACCGGTTACCGCGAATGGAATGGCTTCGGTGATCCATAATATTACCGCGAGGGCAAGCACTGCCATGGTGGCCTTCCCCGCGGGGGAAAGTGCCAGCATCTTGCTGCCGGTATTTACTGCATCCGGTTCGGGGAGTATCAAAATGATACCGAATATAATAAACGCGGTCAGTGCATAGATTAGATTTTTCATAATATAACCACCTGGCATCCGTATAAATCTATATAAAATCGATATCGATATATATGTCAAGCAAAATTTGTGATTTTATTCCATTATAGTAAACCGCCACTGCTTTCCGATGCGGTAGCGTATTACCTCTCCTTCTTTTACCATTTCGAAAAGATGTGTACAGACTTCTGCCAGGGATAGATACAGGTCGAGCATAAGGTTTATCCCCCTGAGTTTTGGAAAAACTATCCTGGCCAGGTCATAGGCTGTGTAATCCCTTCTCAGCAGCACTGATTGTATTCGTCTTTTTCTCAGCTGGTATACTTTATGGTATGTCTTTATAAGCCTGTTCACGTCTGATATCTCATTCCCGTGTCCCGAGTAGACAACCCGAGGATTAAGTTTTCGTATTTTCTCAAGTGAAAGATGATAATCGGCCTGGCTGTTCTCGATAGGGAAACTGCTGCCGGGCTCGAAACCAGCAAGAATTATGGGTTTCACATGTGGAACGATATGATCGCCGGTAAAGACTGTACTTATCCCCTTGAGGTAAACACACAATGAACCCCGGGAATGACCGGGCACGTGTATCAGTGTTCCCGTATAATTGCCGATTTTTCGGTTCTCATAATCATCATGTACGATATCATTGACCACTACCCTTTTGCCCATTGAACGAAAGGTAAGATCAAGGCCAGCCAGGGGGAGGTACAGCTTCATGGGAACCCCCAGCAGAACTGCCAGCTTTTTCATCTGCAGCACGGAGGCATATCGTCCTGTACGCATTCTTTCAACATCGTCGTGATGTGCCACAATGGCTGTTGGTGTTTTGGAACGTGAAGCAATATCAGCAGCAGCGCCGAAATGATCAACGTGACCATGTGTGATAATAACCTGGTGTATATCTTCAAAGGTAAGCTCAAGTTCTTTCAAGGCTTTTCGCAATACCCGCCATGACCAGTGTGTGCCAGTATCAATGAGAGTGTTGACCTCCCCGGTGACAAGGTAGGTGTTCATGAATGGAGGATTACCGGGCAACGGCAGTCGTATGCGGTATATATCGTGATGGAGTATATCTATGGAATATCGTTTTTTCACGGTAAATGATTCCTGGGTTCAAGGAAGTTGAATGTATCAATGCAGGATGATTACTTGCAGTGAGAACGTCAACAAGAAAAGGAATGCTTAATGAACGTAACATTTATAGCCAGAGATACACACAGATTTTTACAGATGTTCGTCAACAATGTTCATTATCAAAAATCCGAAAAGAGTTTACCTGGTAACTACTCAGCTGTCATGCTGAATAATAATCAAGCATCTCCCCCGCCTTCGGCGGGGGGAGATGCTCAAATTCCTTTTCATTATGAAGTAAATGATCAATATTTTAGTCATAGCTGAGTAGTAACTTTACTTGTTTGATTGACTTTTGAATAAGTGTTTTATATATTTGATTTCACTATGTGATATCAAGGAGGCATAATGTGAATCAGACTACATTAAGAAAAATACCAGATAACCTGTATAAACAACTGCGAAATATTGCCAGGAGAAATAATACAAGCATCAATAAAACCATCATCAGCATTCTGAAAAAATCAACCGGTGTTGAAAATGGTGAAGATAAAAAAAGGGATCTTAGTGACCTGTCAGGGGTATGGGGTAAAAAAGAATACGACGATTTTCGTACACATACAAGAACCTTCGAGACAATTGACGAAGAGGTCTGGAAAAAATGAGAATTTGTATCGATACAAATATTTATTCATCATTAATGAAAGGTGATGCACGCACAATTGAAATACTTGAAAAAGTAGAAGAGATACTGGTACCATCCATTGTGTTAGGAGAACTGTATGCAGGCTTTCAGATGGGAAAGCATTATGATAAGAATATCCATGAACTTAACCAGTTCTTAGAAAAACCGGGGGTGCAGGTCATTGATGTTGATATTGATATTTCACAGAGATATGGTTACCTGGTGAAAACATTGAAAAACCAGGGTACTCCAATACCAACAAATGATGTGTGGATCGCCGCAATTACTTTTGAAACAGGAACGAAGCTGTATACAATGGACAGGCATTTTGAAAATGTTCCGGGATTGTTTATTTTGTAATGGAACACACAACTCATGAAAATCGTAATCGACATGGACAACACCCTCACCGACCTGAACGGAAAACACGTCAGGCCTGGTATTGAAACGCTGCTGCAGATGCTTATAAACGACAGGCACACACTGGTGCTCTGGACCAACTCGCCCAGGGCCCGTGCCATGGACATACTGCGCGAAAACCAGCTGGTAAAATATTTCAGCCAGTTCATATACCGGGAAGATTACGACCCGGCAAACCGCGGCCTGCACAAGGACATCGGCAAAATCGGTGCAGACCTCATCATCGACGACGACCCGGCAGAGATAGAGTACAACAAGAAGAAAAAGAAACGCGGCATACTGATAAAATCCTTCATGTCAGCATCAACGAAGATTGATCCCGACGAGTATAAGAAAATATATTCGCAGGTGAAGAAGCGAAGGAAATGGGGGAGTAAGTGAGAAGTGAAGTGTGAGCAGTGAGGAGTACTTAAATATATATTTTATCATTTAAAAAATTGTTTGAATTTATAGCTTATCTTTGGTTTATTTACTATATAAAAAATAGTACAAATTAAGAAATCAATTCAGGAGAAATAAATATGCCCCGGTCATTGAAACAGGAAGCAATTAATGCAATTGAGCGTTTGCCCGATAACGCAACCATTGAAGATATAATGTACAGGTTATATGTAATAGATAAAATACATGAAGGACTTGATGATGTGAGAAATGGACGGATAATAACAACTGAAGAATTGGAAAAAGAAGTACAGTCATGGTGACATGGTCCGAGACGTCCAGGAAGGACCTGCAAAAGATCTACAATTTTATCGCTACTGATTCACCTACCTACGGAAGAAAACTTGTATCATCCATTATCAGAAAAGTACAAATCCTGAATTCATTCCCCGCCATGGGAAGGATGGTTCCTGAACTTGCAGATGAAACCATCAGGGAAATAATACTATCTCAATACAGAATTATCTATACCATATCCAGCAAAAATGATGTTGAAATACTTGCTGTTATCCACGGGAAAAGAGACTTTAACGATGCTTTTGAATTCCAGGAATAAATATAGAACCCAAATACACCAATTCTTCGCGCCCTCCCCGTCCTTTGCGCCTTGGCGGTAATCCTTTACACAATCTCCCGCAGCTTGGAAAAAGTTTCGGCAAACTCAGATCCCTTTCGATAGAAAACCGGCGGTTCACCAAGAGGTGCATTCACCCTGTGCCATCCGCCAGCGTATTCCTTTCCAGACCACGCGTGAATCCATTTGTCATCGGGTAGGTATACCTTCTGCTTTCGCTTCATCTTGCGGTATACGGGGGCTACCATCATGTCCCTTCCGAATAGATACTGGTATTGCAGTTCATGCAGCTGCTGGTCATTCTCGTAGTGAATATAGGGATGCCGCATCATGGGAAGCCCTTTTTCAAGGTATTCATTCTGCATGCGCAGAAGATATGGCTTCAGTAAAACATGGGCCTTTGTCATCCTGGCAAGATGAGAAAGGGTTTCCTGGTCAGAGTTAAACTGCCAGTTCACGTCGGGACGGTTACCTTCATGTGAGCGCATAACCGGTGAAAAGGCGGCATGTTCGACCCAGCGCATAAACAGTTCTTTTTTACGCTTAATCCAGCCAACGGTGGTATACCCGCCGATATCCGAATGGTAAAGGCCGATACCAGAGAAACCAAGGGATATGCCGGCGGGAATAACCGATGCCAGCCCGTCATTAATGCTCCAGTTCACAAGCTGGTCACCCCCCCAGATAAGCGTGGAGTAACGGGACGACCCTGTATAGCCGGCCCTGGAGAAGAAGACGACCCTGCCCAGGTTCCCGGTTTCAACCAGCGCTTCCATGTTTATCTTCGCCCAGTCGGCCGCGTAGCGGTTGTGATAAGTTTCGGCGGATTCTCCCGAGTGAAGCACCGCGTCTGTGGGAAGGTATTCACCGAAGTCGGCCATCCAGCCTGAAAGTCCCACACCCAGCATGTTATTCTTGATGACATTTTTGATCCATTCGCACGCATCCGGGTTGGTTATATCGATAATAGCCGCGGGAAAATCTGTGATATACACATGATACTCTGACCTATCATGTTTCATAACCAGATATCCACTGGCGGACGCTTCCCTGTACAGTTCTCCCTCGATTGCAAGAAAGCAGTTAATATAGCCGAGAAACTGAATGTTCTTTTCCTGTAATTCACGTATGTATCCCGGGAGATCGGGATAGGTTTCTTCGTCGTATTTCCAGTCCCACATGAGCTGCTTGCCAAACGAGGTGATGCGCTTGCCAACCCAGTCCTGTGCCCAGAGGGCGGCCACAGGTACGCCGGCGCTGGTGGCGTCGTTAAGTTTTTCTTCTACCACATCTTTGCCTCCCTGAACACCAAGCCATATGCCGTCGTGTGCCCAGTCGGGAAGAGCCGTCTGTTTACCCAGGAGGTCGCTCAGGCTTTCAATTGTTGTCACGGCGCTTTCTTCAACATCAAGTATAATTTCTTCAGGTACGCCCCATACATGGAGTGTGTGAAAATCGTTTTTAGAAAAATCAAAGAGCGCGTAGGCTGAAGTGTTCACGTGACAATAGTAATTATTACTGGAGACAAAGGTTGGCTGTGGAAAATACGTGGTATACCACGCGCCACCGGCCCCGTGGGTAAGCTCGGCCAGGAAGGTGATGAGGTCGTGCCCCCGTCCCACTCCCTGCTCTTCTACCCAGATGGGAACCTTCTGCCCCTTCAGGTCGAGCTTCGAGTACTGTTCACCGCAGCCGTATATATGTTCATACCTGTCAGCGTTAAGGTAAAACCAGAAACGATTTTGCCTGGAATTGCTGTTCACAAATGATACAGAGAAACGGTTGTTCTCTACCTGGCAGGTCATGGTGAGAGACTCCTCAAACTGGATCACTGCCCGCTGTCGCTGGTTTTCCAGTACTTTCCAGTTCTTCAGAAACTTTCGGTTTTTAACCCTGTCCTTGATCTTGAAGCTGCCGTGACTGATCTTGTAGGTTGCCTCACCTTCGCCAAGGCTCACACATGGACGTTTTTTGCTATGAGTGATCACCGGCCTGTTCTTAAAATTGAGGACGAAACCGTTTTCAATATCACTTATGGTTATCATTGCACTACCCTCCAGCCCTTCATGCGGGCAAAGATTTCTACGGGACGTATATACTCACCATACACCATAGACGCGTGATGTGCAAACCCATTATAGATAACTTTGTTCAGAACTTCTTTCACGGGTTCGTTGAAAACCACCTTCGCGTAGGTCCCCTTGAGTTTCTTTTCCATGGGCACACCTTTTGCACGCTGCAGCAGCACGCGGTATTCTTCACCCGCAGAGTCAAATCGCAGTATAGAGATGTCGCCGGTTTTCAGCACGAAATCCGCGGTCACCCCCTTGCCTCCCATGTGATAGCTGTCAAGAGAACAGGTGGATTTTTCATCCCAGAGATTACAGGGCGCAACACCGCAATGCCACAGCAGCGCGTAATCCTCTTCGAAATCGAATTGTGAGAAATCGAAAAGGAAGGGGGTCTCGGCACCCATGGCCTGGTGGGCTATCATGGAGAGTGCCCCTTCCAGGTCTCCTTCACAGGATATAATACGGTTTTCTGACTGCAGCAGTGACATGGCGGCACAGGGGGCAATACCAAACTCGGCCGCGAATTCCGGCCAGCATCGTATGGCCAGGGCGGTGATACTGTGCTTATCGAAGAAGGCGTCAAGTTTGGCAGCAAGCTCTGCCACGCGGCTCAGCTGGTCTTCAGAGATGCCCTGTGTGTTGAATGTATCGGCCAGCTGTTTGTGGCGGGCTTTCACGTCCTCCCCCTTTACTTCGATGTTGAATATTTCATAAAGTTCGTAATGATCAATGAGTGTGCCGAAATTCTGGTAAACTGCAAGGTCGTATACCCCGAGATTGAAAAAGCCGTGGGCCCTGAAACCGGCGATACCGATATGGGCCCGTGATATTGCCGCCCCTATTCGCACGGCGTCAACCCAGTCTTCATCAATGGTGCTGCCGATATTGGCGTGAAAGTTTCGCACACCCGCCTTGTACAGGTTTGAGGCGTTCAGGTTTACCCCGCACACGGAGTTAAGCCTGATCTTGCCGCCGTCGTATGGCAGCTCGGGAAGACCCCAGAGCATAAGGGGCTTGTTCACCACCTTCTGCATCTCAAGCACCAGGTGGCCCAGGTGAAATGTGCCGCTTATGCAGACCAGCGCGTCTACGTGTTTGGCGGCCAGTCCGCGGGCGGCTTTTTGGGCGTCCTCCACCTCGATTACAAGTCCCTCAACGCATTCGAAAGTAGTGTTCTCTATCTTCGAAAGATCTTTCTGTATAGACCTGTACAGATCTTCTGCCTCCTTATAGTCAAAGGTTTTTCTTCCGAAGCAGACTACTCCTATTGTTACATGTTCTTTCATACCATAAATCCCTTATACATGGTTTCCATATAGTTTTTCATATTTAAGACCGGTCAATTCTTCACATACCTGCCTTGTTTCGGGAGTAACTTCTTCTTTACTGCCTCCCTCTTTGAGGCGGTTTAACTCGTCAATAAGAATGCCGTGAGTTCGTGGGGTGATCTTGAACTTGAAGGCAACGAGTATGCCGGTGACCACCAGTATAAATGGAGCAAGGAAGAATATCATTTTCAGCCAGAATAGTGTTGATTCTGCCTGCACCTGCTCGATCATCTTCGTTACACCGTTAACGGTTTCCATGATCGGCCTGTTATAGCCGATTATATCAAGCAAAAAGCCGAAAACCATTATGGTGAGAGCGTTCACTATCTTTCTGATAAAAGTCATTGCCCCCGCGTAAGAGCCGGCTCTCTGCTCCGCGGTGATCATCTCGTCTACGTCGGTAACCGAAGGAAGTATGGCCCATGGTATCATGGTACCTGCGGACAGGCCCGAACCGATAAGTATTGAAATAAGAATTATGGTCATCGGGGGGCTTTGCGGTGTGATAAAGAGGGTCAATATCATTGCTGATCCCCATATGGAAAGACCCAGCCGGTAGGCAAAGCCTTTTCCCTTGAGGTTGCCAATATATACATATACCGGCAGCATTAACACCTGGGTAAGAAGTATTGCCCCTACACACTGGGTGAACAGTCCCGGTTTCCCCACGTAATGGGTGAGAAAATATATCAGCACTGCCATGAGTATATCCATGGCAGCATAGGACAGTATGTACATGCCCATGTGTACCTTGAATGATCTGTTGATGAAAAGTGTCTTGAAACTCTTAAAAAAGTTGGCAAAGGAGGCCCCTTCTTTTTTCTGCGCGGCTGTGATTTCCCAGGTTCCCAGGTAGACAAGTATCCATGGTAAGGCGAAGAATACACCAAAAATCGCCGCCATTACCATGTAGCCTTCTTCCTTGTTGTTACTGTAGAAATTGTCGATTATGAGCTTGGGAACTACGGCGCATATCAGTGCGGAAAGCTGTGAAAAAATCATTCGGGCACCTGAAAGCCGCATGCGAACCTTGTAATCAAGTGTCATTTCAGCATTCAAAGCTGAATACGGCACCATCACCATGGTAAATGATGTTCTGAAAAATATAAATATCAGTGCGTAATACAGGAATGTTAAAAAGGAGTTGTCCATTCTGATGGTGACCCACATTAAGGTGAAACTGAGGGCAACCGGAAGTATGCCGATGAGGAAGAAGATACGTCTACGGCCGAATCTCGTCTTAATATTATCAGAAATATAACCCATTAGCGGATCTGATATAGCGTCCCATACCTTACCGGGAACCATGACAAGTCCCGCAAGGGCCCCCGGCAGCCCGACGGTGTCGGTGAGAAAATACATGAAAAGCAGGCTGATGATGATGAATGAGCCCCCACCGTAAATATCGCCTACCCCATAGGATATTAAATTCGCGAATGTTACCTTACGTTGTTCTTTCATTACCGGAGCCTCGCAAAGTTTTAATTGGAAAATCTAAAAAACACTTGACAATATGTCGTTAACGATATTAAGTCAAGTACTATTTTAAATTTATTGATTTTTGAATAACTTCGTATTGATATGGCATACTGTATCCGACGACAGGTTATAAATACAAGTATATAAACGGCAGGATGGTTCTTTAATGGCTTTCGGTGATAAAATAGACCAGAGAAAAACCAACAAAAAAAATCACGTTATTGACATCATGAGACACGCGGGACCTCTTTCAAAGGCTGAAGCCAAAAAGATATCCGGCTATTCTATGGACACGGTCATATCTGTGTTTAAAACACTGCAGTATGAAAAACTTATCAAACCAGCCGAGGGGACTCAAAAAGAAAAAGGAAGAAAGGCCTCTTTTTTTAAGCTTAATTCACAAACTAACCTGTACCTCGGGATAACATTCAACCAGTCAGGTATATATTCTTCACTGGTCAGCTTTTCAAACGAGGTACTGGAATCTCATTTTACAAGAATACCCTACCCCTCAACACTTGAAATATTTAAAGAAAAGTTTGTACAGCATATACAATCAGTTATAGAAAGAAAACAAATATACCGTGAAAACCTCATTTCCATATGCTGCTCTGTTCCCGGTAATATTGATACAGAAACCGGTATCCTGGCATCATATACATTTCTGCCATTTCTTGATAATTTTAATTTCGTTGAATTGTGCAACACCCATTTTCCGGGCATTCCCGTATACGTGGATCATAATATCAGCAACATGACATCCTACTTCCTCATGGATATAGACCTGATGTCACGCTACAGCAGGGTGCTTGTGGTATCTGCCCGTACCGGTGCTGCTTCAGGGCTTATTTTCAATGGAGATATTGTAAACGGGCATGGTGAAATGGGACATATACGGGTGGCTGACACAGGTGACATGTGCATGTGCGGCAGGACGGGGTGTCTTGACTGCTTCTTCTCGTATCGCAATTTCGCGGGGCTTCTCAGCAATAATGGCATTGATACTGATGACGAGTCAATACCCGTGCAGGAATCAGTATTAAAAAACCTCAAGGAAAAATATGAATCAGGTGATCCTGAATTTACAAAACCGTTGAAAGAATACCTGCACTATTTCAGCAACGCGTTGCTTGACGCGATTAACATTACCGCCCCCCACCTGGTGATACTCACCGGTGAGCTGTTTCGTGTATACGGTGATCCTGTGAAAGAGATCAATGACACCATACATTCATATCTTAGTGATGAGGGACCTGTTGCGAATTACAGCCGCACCCGGCTGATGTTCTTTGACCTGGGCACTGAAATTGCTTCTCTCGGGATTTGTTATCACAAGATAAAACAGGACTGGGATTACACTTCGTAAGATTATCCACTCTTTTTTAGTATAAGTATGGTAAGGTCGTCATTGTATGGTTCTTCATTCCTGAAAGCTTCGAAATCTTGAAGTATATAGTCCATCACATCTGACGGCGTATTTTTAGGGGCACGTTGAAACGCTTTTACCAGCCGTTCGATCCCATACTCTTCCTTATCAACGTTTTTTTGTTCGATAAGGCAGTCAGAATACAGAAGAAGCATGTCACCGGGTTTAACTTTAAATTTCAATGTGGCGTAGCGTTGCTGCATATCGGGAACACCAAGAAACATACCCCGGAAATCATCGTCTTGAAGATTTACCATTTTTACGTTATTATTGTATGCTCTTTTAACCAGGAGCTGGGTATGCGCCGCGTTGGCATATTCCACCATGTCGTCTTCAAACTGCAGAAGTATACCGGTGAGGTAGTTGTCGATATTTACAAGCTCCTGCACAAGGTCCTGGTTAACCGCCTCAAGTACTTTACCGGGATTCTCCAGTGGATTCTCACAGAAATGACGGTATATGATAGATTTTGCCATAATTGTAATCAGTCCTGAAGATATTCCATGTCCTGAAACATCAAACAGGCCGGCTCCTTTCAGGCGCCCATTATCGTAAAATAGATCATAGAAATCACCAGATACCCCGGTCATGGGTTTAAAATGAACCGCCATATCCCAGCCGGGGGTTGATGACGAAGCTTCCGGGAGCATATTCTCCTGTACATTGACCGCCATTCGCATATCCATGTCTGCTATTTCCTTGGCTTCCTGCAGCTCCTCCATGGTATTGCGAAGCACTTCGTTGGCGTTCTGCAGCTCTCGTGTTCTATGATCAACTTTTTGCTCCAGTGAGATGTTCAGCTCTTCAACCTCATTGTGATATTGAACGAATCGTGTTGCCAGTATACCTGCAATGGCGATAAGAAATGTGGGAAATCCCAGGCCGGCAAGGTATATGTAGTCGTTGAGTTGTAGAATATTATGAACAACTATATCGAACAATATACAGAAGTAAAGTGGAATACTGCCAATGAGGATTACTTTCGCCTCCACCTGTTTTTGTATTGCCGCCTGTATGGTTATGTATATTACATATCCCGCGTGTATTAGCAGAAACAGGGTTATGATAAATCGACCCTGCATAAAAGTGGCATAATCTGGCAGGAATACAACAGCCATTACCGGAAGAAGTGTTGCCCCCCGTAATACATGTTTAAGTATGCCATGGCTTTCCCTGCCAAGGTAAATTTGTAAAAATCTCGCGAGAAAATACCCTATTGGGAACATGGATATTATTACCAGTTTCTGAAAGAAAAGGTATGAAAATCCTGTGTAGTCGAATCCAGGTATCCGTGTTATGTAAAAGTTTGTCAGGTAAAATGAAAAAATATAACAAAGCAGCGCGTAATAGAGATTCTCCCTGTCTTTAGTTCTTAAAAAATATATTAATATATGATAACATGCAACCATAAACATTAGAAATGAGATTAGAGCGTTTATCCGGGAGTTAAAAAAATCCTGTTTCACGTATTCCTGGTGAACGATAGCTGATTCGTCCAGCATCATGCTTCCGGTAATCGACCCTTCATGATGTACGTACAATTTAATGAGAAGTGTATTTTTCCTGTCATTATGTAAAATATCAGCAGGTACCTGGTAATTTCTTGTTTTGTTCCATTCGCTGAAAAATCCAGGGGGATACTTGCCTGTCTTTCCAATCAGGGTCCCGTTGAGGTATGTCTCATCAGCAACAATAATTCTCCCAATCAGGATTTCACATAGTTTGTTTTCCAGGCGTCGAGGTAAATCAAAAGAAGTCTTAATCCATAGAAAGCCTTCTCTTTGGGGATGAAGGAGGTGAAGTTTATTCAGGTTTTCAAGTTTGCTGAAGTTCCTGTTTATCCCCTCACGATAAGTATCCCCATGCTTGCCAACCGCGTAATGCCATGTACCCGGGAATTGTGAATCATCCGCGAAAACATATGTTGATTGAAAAAAAGTGATGAATATTGGAATTATAAATAAACTGAAGAATATCCCGTGTAACCTATTCATGGCAGTATACGCATCCTTTAAGTTGTTATCGATGTTAATGCTATATTATTATGCCGCTTTTAATTAGTCAATAACTTGCTGCAGGGTATCAGCTTAAATGTAGAAGGTGATTTATATACCGGGGACACAGGGTGATGATAGACTGATGCTGCCTGGTCACATTGATGCAATTCGGAATTTAAATCACTTTCAAATATGGTAATATAAGAAATTAGCTCATTCCGGATTGTTATAAAAATTATTATCAATTCCAAATAATCCGGAAAGAGTGAAAAATTATATTAAACAGAAATCAAAATATGCCGATATTTCTAATGAGACATAAAATGGAGGAATTTATGAAAAAGAAAGCGAAGAAAAATAATTTCAAGGTATTACTGGAAAAGTATATCGACATCAAGGGACTGGATATTATAGTATTTCTTTCTGATGGCAATCGAATCGAATTGGACAAAAGCAGAAAACTGGTTAAAAATTCAATTATTATGACTGACAGCAATAAGAATGAGATCAGGATACCTCTTTCAACAATACTATCGGTAGATTTATATGCAGCCTGATTTCCTGGTTGGCAAATAGTTATTGACAATATATAACTTAGTAAATAATTTTCTTAATCACCATGTGCGCAATATGTAACTTTATTACAGATTAGCAATCATAAGTAGATAAAATTTTCAATGTATACATGCACGGGTGAAGTTATTACATGCAAAATATTAAATATCACCTTGCCAATACTGTCGCGATAGTATGTTTTTCATATATTACAGCTATAACTGTAAACCAGTTCATTAAATTTTCAACTTCACCGGTTGATACGTTAAATACCAGTTCTGGTTTTGCGTCTTCCATGCAGAGAACAGTACACAGCTTCGGCGAATACCAGGATATCCTTGATTCTGGTTTTTTTGAGCTTGCCGATATAAATTCTGGTGATTCAGATGTAGCAGCCCAGCCTGGTGAACTTCGTGATCTTACATTGATGGGAACCATATCAGGGCCATGGCAAATCGCAAGGGCGCTGATAAAAAATCGCAGCGAAAAAGATCCCCAGATATACAAGCTTGGTAATACAATTGCCGGGTACAAACTGGTAAGGATCAATAACGAGAAGGTGTATTTAAAAAAAGGTGACAGTGTAGAAATTCTTGATCTATATGATAAAGGACAACCAGGTAGTACTAATGTCGCCTCACCAACCATCAACAGGGGGGCTGCCACCAGCAGTCTTGTGAAGAAATCTTTGAGCCGGGCTGAAATTCAGCAGAAAGTGCTGAACAATATTGATAACGCGTTAAAAGGAATTCGCGCAGGGCCCTTCAGGGTAAAAGGAAAAATTGAAGGATATAAACTTTTTAAAGTACAACCATATAATATCTTGTACAAGCTTGGAGCCAGAAGCGGTGATGTTGTGAAACGTATAAATGGACATCAGGTTGACAGCACAGAAAAGCTGGTTAAGATGTGGGAAAACCTTAAAAATGATTCAAGAATTTCAGTGGATCTGGAACGTGGTGGAAAACTCATTAGATACGACATGTCAATAACAGATTAAACTAATTCCAGGAAAATGTGTATGAAACGGCCATATCGCAAACGTATTTTTTCATTAATAATTGCTACGGTATTATGCAGCACTATGGCAATAACAGATTTTTATATGGCCTCTTCTGGCTCCGGAAACGGAAGTGTATTGGCCAAATCAAAACAAAAATATTTCACCCTTAACTTTAAGGATGTTGAGATATCCGAATTTCTGAACATTATGAGCCAGCTTATTGATAAGAACATTATTGTAGATGACAGGGTTCGCGGTAAAATCACAATAAGTTCGGCAAAGAAGATACCTGTCTCAAAGGCGTATGAAATTATGAAATCCATTCTTGAGGTGAAGGGTCTCTCCGTGGTGGAAACCGGTAATCTTATTAAGGTTATTCCAATTCAGGAAGCCATCAAAAAGAATGTGGAGGTAATAATTGACGGTGAAAAAAAGCAGCTTTCCGGGGCAGAAGATAAAACCATAACTTATCTGCTTGAAATAAAAAACGCAGACGCGCAACAGATAACTAATGTGCTGCGTTCGCTGAAATCAAAATTTACAGACGTGGTGGTATATCGGGATCTTAACATGATAATTTTCAGCGGTACTTCCTCTGAAATCAACGGTTTGCTTAAGATTGCCAATGCCCTTGATAAACAACTTGAAGAAGAAGTAGAAGGACGGAAAGTGCCCCGTGGTGACATTCACGTAGTGCACCTGGAAAATGCCGGCGCCGAAGATCTGTCCAATGTGCTGTCAAGAATACCGTTTTCCCAGTATGCCAGAATTAAT
This sequence comes from uncultured Leptospiraceae bacterium, assembly GCA_964486725.1. Taxonomy (GTDB): domain Bacteria; phylum Spirochaetota; class UBA4802; order UBA4802; family UB4802; genus M55B154. The sequence goes on along the minus strand of CAZAOK010000003.1, from coordinate 45,160 downwards.
ACAGAACCACAGACAAAAGAAACTCCGCAATCAAGAAAGGCCCAACGGGTAACAAAGACACAACCTACCCGTTCGCCGGCTGACCAGCAGAAACTTTCAATAATTGCTAACAAGGAAACGAATTCACTGATAATTACCGCAAAACCAGAGGAATTCGCGGCTATAAAAAGAATAATTGATGAACTTGATATTGTCAGGGAGCAGGTACTTATAGAAGCCCTCATCGTTGAAGTGTCCGCGGACAGCGGTTGGGGATTTGGAATAGACTGGATGCTTGGAGACCAGCAGGGTGATCACCTGTATGGAGGTTCCTCAATTCAGGGTTCACCACCTGATTACTCCACGCCGGATTCACTTGGCAGTAAAACACTTGCCCTGCCCCTTTCTTCCGGATTTCAGCTGGGATACCTGAGCGACAAGGCTGTACTGGGATATATGCTCTTGAATGCTTCGGCAAGTGACAAACAGTATAATATTTTATCAACACCACAGATTCTAACCATAGACAATCAGGAAGCCGAGTTAAACGTGGGAGAAGAGATTCCAATACCTTCAAATAACCGTATTACCGATACCGGAACACAATTTTTTACGTATGAATATAAATCAGTTGGGGTAAAATTAAAACTTACCCCACATATAACCAGCAGCAATAATATAACACTGGATCTTTACCAGGAGGTTAATTCTGTATTGGGTCAGACTACCGTTCTTGATTCAGGATCTGTTATTCCTCCAAAGCTTGGCAAGAGAGATATTAAGACCAAGATTACCGTGGCTGATGGTAAAACCATAGTTGTAGGTGGTCTTATCACCAATAACAAGACAGAACAGGAAACGAAGGTACCAATTCTTGGTGATATTCCCCTTCTGGGCTGGTTTTTTAAACGAAAGACAGTAGAGTATAAGAAAACTAACCTGCTTGTTTTTATTACACCGCATATAGTGACGAAACAGGACAGGATGGACGCCCTTACTGAACAGAAGCGTGAAGAACAAAGAAGATTGAAGATGAACAGATAGCATTATGCTTACGACTGGAAAAACAAAATTCCTGGGAAAAATCCTTGTGGATAAGAAGGTAATTACACAGGAGGAACTCCAGGAGGTTCTCCTGGCACAGGAGAACACGCAACTGCGCCTGGGGCAGTTGCTGATGAAGAAAGGACTGGCTACTGAAGAGGAGATACTTCAAGCCCTGTCATTGCAATATGACATTGAGTATCGTGCGCATATCGATTTTGCAGATCCGGAAGAACTTTTCGTTTCCATACCACCACAGTTTCTGAAAAAGAATAATATAGTTCCATTTCAATTAGAAAAAAACAAAATATTTATCGCGATAACAGATGTACTGAATATCTACCCTTTTGATGATTTGAAGATCATGTTTCCCGATTACCAGTTTGTTCCTGTTCTTACCACCAGTACAGAAGTACAAAGGATAATTAATAATTATTTTGACGTATTTAAAGAAGACAGTACTGACAATGTGATAGAAAATCTGGAAGAATCAGAGTTCGAGATACTTTCCTCCCCTGTTTCAGAAACTGAAGATATTCTTGATATGGCAAACGAGGCACCAATAATTCGTCTCGTAAATATGATGATCAAACAGGCAATAAATGATCGTGCCAGTGACATACATATTGAGCCATACGAAAAAGACATGGTTGTCAGGTTTCGCGTAGATGGAATTTTATACAATATGTATTCTCCTCCAAAAAAATTCCAGGGTGCCGTGATCTCTCGAATAAAGATCATGGCTAACCTTAATATTGCTGAAAACAGGTTGCCCCAGGATGGAAGGATACAACTGAAAGTTGGTGGTAAGGATATTGATATACGGGTATCAGTATTTCCCACTTTTTTTGGAGAACGTATCGTTTTGAGAATATTGAACAAATCGGATATGGAATTCGATCTTGATTCACTGGGTTTCTCAAAAAAGGATCTTGTAACATTCAATTCAATAATAAGTAAAACACATGGTATAATTCTTGCAACGGGGCCAACTGGTAGTGGTAAAACAACCACACTTTACAGTGTATTGCAAAGACTTAATACCACAGATGTTAATATTCTCACTGTTGAAGACCCGATTGAATACCAGCTTCACGGCATCAGCCAGATGCAGGTTAAACCTAAAATCGATCTTACTTTTGCAAACGGGCTGCGTTCAATATTACGGCAAGACCCGGACATTATAATGGTTGGTGAGATACGAGATCTGGAAACCGCTGAAATCGCGGTTCAGGCAGCATTGACCGGTCACAGGGTATTATCAACCATCCATACAAATGACGCGGCAAGCGGGGTCACCCGGCTAATCGACATGGGTGTTGAACCTTTTCTTATTGCATCATCAGTGAACGCTTTTCTTGCCCAGAGACTTGTTAGAAAAATCTGTCCCCATTGCGTTGAAACATTTAAACCTGCCGCAAGGATGCTCTCTGAAATCGAAATAAAACCATCACAACTGAAGAACGGTAAGCTTTACAGGGGAAAAGGATGTGAAAAATGTCTTAATACCGGGTATCTTGGCCGGGTAGGCATATATGAACTGTTACCCATCAGTAATGATATTCGAAAGATGATTATGGCCCATGCTGATTCAATTGAGATCAAGGAAAAAGCAGTGTCAAACGGAATGACAACCCTGCAGCAAGATGGATTACAGAAGGCCATACAGGGTGTGACAACAGTTGAAGAAGTTCTGAGAGTTAGTTAATCAATGATTTTTGAATACCAGGCATTAAACAGAAATGGAGATTCACAGAGCAATTATGTAGATGCTCCGTCAGAACAGGCAGCAAGGGCTAAAATTAAAAGCCAGGGTCTTTATGTTGTTTCTATACGAAAACATGATATCGCTAAGAATGCTGAAACAAAAAGCAGTAATGTTTTTTCCAGGCTTTACTGGGAAATAACAAAATATTTCAGCCTCAAGTTGAGTACCCGTGAGATTGGAACGTTTTCAAGGCAACTGGCAACACTGTTAAAAGCCGGTATGCCCCTGCTTGTTTCAATTGCTGATATAATACAGCAGATTGAAAACCAGACATTTAAAAGAATTATTATTGATGTGCGTGAGAAACTTGAAGAGGGGTCATCCATGTCACAGGCTCTTGAACGGCATCGGAATGTTTTTTCAGATATGTATATAAACATGGTAAGGGTTGGTGAAAATCTTGGCTCGCTTGATGAGGTTATCGGACGGTTGGCAGACCTCGAAGAGAAAAAAAATATTTTAAGAGGCAAAATACAGGCAGCCTTATGGTATCCGGGATTTATGATATTTTTCGCGATGGGTGTAATATTTTTTCTCATGGTAAATATAATCCCCTCTCTCAGCAGAATGTTCACTGAGCTTGGAAGAGAGTTACCGCTGCCAACCCGTATCGTAATGGGTATCAGCAGTGCTATGTCATCATTCTGGTACGTGTTTTTTATACTTCTTGCTGTAGCAATATATTATTTCATAAAGTATAAGCAGACACCCGAAGGAAGAGAAAAAATTGACGAGCTAAAGATGAAAATACCTGGATTTAAATCAATGTATAATAAGCTCATTGTTCTCCGTTTTACTCAAAATCTTGGAATATTGTTAAATAATCGAGTTGATATTATTAAATCGTTTGAAATTGTGCAGAAAATAATCGGAAATGCAATAATCGAAAAAAAAATTGCTGACGCGTCAGCAAAAATACGTGAAGGTTCCTCCGTGGCTAATGCCCTTTCGCGGCAGTCCTTTCTACCACAACTCGTTATTGGTATGATTTCAGCTGGCGAAGCCAGTGATAACCTTGATTCAATGCTGATTAATATCGGTAATGTATATGAAACAGAATTGGATCTTACGATTACCAGTTTGACAAGTCTTATCGAGCCAATAATTATCGTATTTATGGGCGTGGTAATTGGTATTATTGTTATATCCGTACTACTTCCAATATTTGAAATGAACTTAATTGTGCAGTAATAATTGCAAAGAGGAGTGTAACATGAAACATCTATTTAACCTTCTGAAGAATATGTATAAATTTATCGTAAGCAGAGGCGGTGGATTGAAGGGATTCTCTCTTCTTGAGCTGCTTATTGTCATTACCATTATTGCAATATTATCGGTGGTTGTTGTCCCCCGATTTATGGATATCCCACAGAAAGCCCGTGTTGAGGCTGCCAAACAACAGATTTCATCATTTGGACTTGCGCTTGACAGGTATTATCTTGATAATGGACGGTATCCAACCACGCAGCAGGGACTGGAGGCTCTTATTGAGAAACCTTCCACAGACCCCACACCTAATAACTATAACCCGGGAGGGTATCTTAAGAAAAACCAGATACCAAACGATCCATGGGGTAATCCATTTGTGTATCAATCACCAGGTGAACATGGGAATGATTATGAAATACTAAGTTATGGTGCGGATGGAAAAGAAGGTGGAGACGGGGTTGACGCGGATATCAAGAGCTGGGAGTAATGGTTATTGTCGATGACACGCATTACCATTCCTTTCAGGAATATGTCAAGAAACAATGATGGTTTCTCACTTCTTGAAATCATCATTGTTCTCACGATTCTATCAATAATGTCACTACTGGTTGTTCCCCGGGTATCGCATTATCTAAGCTCTTCAAGAACTAATTTTATTACGACAACTACAATGATAGCAAAGACATTTGATGATTCCATTTTGAATGATAATCTTAACTTTTTAATAATACACCTGCACGAACAGGATCTTGATTTTACTGATGACGATACACAGGATGTTCTGCAAAGAACAAATGGAATCAGTGTTGCGAATCTTGATGAAAACAACAGTTTTGTTGATTCAACTAACAAGCTTCTTTCAAGACAATTATTCAATGATACATTTATTCTGAAAAAAGTATTATTTTCAGACGGGACATCCATGAGTTCAGGTAATGTAATTATTCCATTCTATCCCCAGGGATATTCGGATAATCTTATTATTCATATACTTGTGAACAACGTGGACGAATGGTCAATACGTATTGATAAATTTCAGAAAGAACCTGTCATACAGAGAGGCTTTGCTGTGTATGCTGAAAATTTCTAAAAGATTAAAAGGATTTGCCCTGATAGAAATACTGGTTGCCATTACCATTTTGTCTATCGCGTTGCTGGGTATCATGACAGGGGTCTCGTCAGGTGTTGTAGCCATCGCGGCAAATCAGAATCTTACCAGGGCCATGCTTGCGGGAAAAAGTAAACTAAACGAGTTTTTGCTGGAAGACATGAGAGGTCCTGATATTAAAAAAGAATCGATCAAAGAATATCCAGGGCTTTCATATAGCAGAAATATAACACGATATGAACATCAGATGTTTGGCCCTGTTGACGCGAAAAAAGTTGACATAACCATATACTGGCAGGACAGGAATAATGAGAAATCATATACGATTTCTTATATATACGCTAAATAATAAATGACCTCGATGCATAATTATAAAAAAAGAAAATGTAATTTAATAAAATCACATGATGGGTTTTCATTACTCGAAATACTTGTTGCAACAGCTGTGTCATCACTTATTTTGCTGCTTGTTTATACTGCCCACAGGTCGATTATGCTTTCAATCAATGAATTGACCGGAATTGCTGATTTTTATGAACATGTCAACATTGCTGTAAATCGTATAGATGAAGATATTTCTTCAGCCTATTATGATCGTTATAATAAAGATCTAACATTTGTTGGGGAAAATGATTACAGTGGAATTAATAATGGAAGAATTGATTTTGTATGTGTTGACCATAATGAAATATCTGTTCGTGGAAAGCTTAACCAGTCCAATCCAGTGAGTGATATAAAAGAAATCGGATATTTTCTAAAAAGACAGGATATACCGGATGACAAAGGGAATTACCTCTACAACCTGGTAAGAAGAGAACAAATTCACTATGATGATGAACCGCAATCAGGAGGTGATGAAAGCATAATTCTTGAAAATATAGTAGATGCAAAGTTTGAATTCAGAATAAGAAACAGGTGGACAGATAAATGGGATTCCAGGAAATACAGAAAATTCCCATCCGCCGTGCAAACAACATTGAAAGTCAGAAATTACCGTGGCAATGATGAAGAATTTGTTTTTATATCGTATATCAACATGGGCAGGTAATACAAGATAGCCAATGAAAATAACAGCAGTACAATGGATAAAAAAATCCACACAGAGATTCAGGGATATTCAGAATAAAAGAAAATCGTTGATTCTCAGGAATGGAATTTTTTATAAATATACAAGTAATAATGGGTATGTGCTGGTTATAGTGTTAATAGTTATCGCGGTACTTATATCAGTTTCCAGTGAATTTCTCATTATGGCACAGGTAAACACACGGTATTTACAGAAATTCAAGGAGCAACAACAGGCATATACTCTTGCAAAAGCAGGAGTTAATCTTGGAAAATTTATCCTGGATGCTGACAAGAAAGGGCTTTCTTCAGGTTTCCTGGGAATGGCACCAACGGATTCAGGTATAGATTCATACAGGGACGTGTGGGCTATTGATTATCCGGAATTACCCTTTGAGAATGGTACACTCAAGTTAACGATATCAGATGAAAATTCAAAAATTAATCTTAGTGTACTTGCAAACGAGGTGGTAGATCAAACCCCATATTACGCGATTACGCAGACTTTCTTTTTGAACATGGGGCTTCCGGTTGATCTCGCTGATACTATTATCGACTGGGTAGATATTGATGATGCTCCATATCCATATGGAGCTGAGTCTAATTATTATAACACGCTTCCTGTTTCATATAAGTCAAAAAATGCGGCAATGGACAGTATTAACGAAATGCTCATGATTAAAGGTATTACTCCTGCTATATTTTATGGATTTAGCGGCGGTAATACGGGAATTGAAGAAAATCTTGTTGATAACAATAAAGGATTACCGCAAATTTCTACAGGTTCGTCAATAAGCGATGGTATTTCATTACAGGAAAGGCCAGTTGAAGAAATACCAATTGGTAAAGAAAAAGACAGGGCATTGCATAACTACTTCAGGGTTTATGGAGACAGACAGGATTATTTAAGTGATATTAATAAAATTAACATTAATACGGCGTCATACAGGGTATTATCTGCGTTGACAGAAAATATGACTGATGATATTGTAACAGAAATTATTCGCAGACGTCATACGCAACCTTTTAAATCTGTTGAAGAGATAAGTGACCTTATTGAAGATGAGAATGTCCGTAAAAATATACTGACAATCAAGTCTTATATATTCAAAATATCTTCAACTGTACGAGTCGGGAAAACAACTGTAACAATAATAACATATTATAATCGGGATAGAAAGAAGTTACTATACTGGAGTGAAGAATAATGACTCACAGTGGAGGAATATATTGTTTGAAAATATAGCTGTTTTTGACATAGGAACTTCATCAGTGAAGATGTTGACAGCTCGAACTGGATTACGTGATTTTCAGGTTACTTCCTATGCTATTGAAGAAATTGACCTGAACGCGGAAAACAAGCAGGATGAAATTGACAGGGCACTTGAGACAATACTGAATGAAAACGAACTTAAAGGATATACAGTTGTTACTGTATTTCCCACAGACAAGCTGATTACAAGAAATATTTCTTTTCCATTTAAAAATCATGATCAAATATCCGAGGTTTTACCTTTTGAGGTCGAAGACTTGATGCCGTTTCCATTAGAGGATATGGTAATTGATTTTCAGTTGATACCTGCCCTGTCAGAAGATGACGCAATAATTCTTTTTGCCGCAGCCAGGAAAGATTCTGTAAGAACATTGCTGGAATCATTATCCAGACACAATTTACATCCGGTTAAAATGAGTATTGAACCAAATTCGCTTTTCGAATGTTATAAGTATTTCAATACTATACAGCATGAATCTATTATACAACTTGATATTGGGCATACAAAGTCACTGATAACCATTGCTGAATCTGATTCGCTTTTGTTTTCCAGAAATATCTCTTTTGGCGTGAGAGATATTTACCAGGATATTGCAGATCACATGAAACTTGATTTAGTTGAAATTAAACAAATATTTGAAAATAACCCGATAGACCTTACATCATATGAAAATAATATTCACAGGGATGTACATGAGTCTCTTGGTGTTTCAAAGTCAAAGTTCAAAAATATTTACAAGATGATAAATGATAACATTTCATATCTTGTAGAACAGGTTTTGTTATCAGTAAAAGCTTTCACAGCTGAATACAGTGAAAGAAACTTTAGCCGAATATTTATTTCAGGTGGTGGTTCACAAATTACAGGTGTTGGAACAATACTGTCTAACGAAATGGATTTACCTGTTGTTGCTCAACCATTTATGAAAGAGATAAGTGAATCCGTTGTTCAAACACAGTTCCCGGTAGCATTTGGTACATTAATCGATTACCTTAATACAAAAAAGAAAACGATAAATCTTCTCAAGGATGAATTCGAAACATCATCTGCGGGATTGTCACGAAAAATGTATTATCTTGCCGCATCTTTTATTATTCTCACTCTTATAGTAATTTTGATAAATATTATTTCTTCTCTTGTCTTACGCTCCCAGTCTGAAGAATATTATAGCCAGTTATTAACAAAGCGTTTTCAAAAATATTTCCATATGCAGAAAGAAATTCGTGATCCTGTTAAAGAAGCAACACGATTATATAAAGACATGAAGAAGGAAGTTGATAACCTGGAATCATTTTTGAAGACAGATGTAAAAGTACTTGAAACAATGAAAACCATTTTACAATATTTTCCTTCAGAGTCATCTTTTGAGCTGAATAACATGGTAATCAATGAAAATATTATTCGTATTGACGGGATAATCGATTCAGGTTCGAAAATTGATCAATTTAAAAATAAATTAAATGAATCTAATATTTTTGAATCTGTTGTTTTAAATACTAATATACAAAAAGGAAATAATGTTCGTTTTGCAATGACTATTAAAATGAAAACTAATGCTCCCGGCGCAAAAGATAATGAGGCTCAATAATGATCAAGGTTTCTGAAAGAGAGAAAAAACTTATTCAGGTACTAATTATCGTATTTTCCGTTGTGATACTATATTATTTGATTGTTACACCTCTTGTAAACTTCTTCAGTAAAACCGAAGAATCACTTGAATCAAATAAAGAGCAATTAGTTCAACTTGAAAAGATATACAAAAACTACAGGGAGCTTGAGCAAACGTATAACAGGTATTCATCGTTACTGAAATCCGGGAATGATAATATTACATCATTAATTGAACAATGGTCACAAAGCACAAATATTGCCCGGCATATAGCATATACACGGCGCAGGCAATCAATAATTCAAAATAAGTACATTAGGATTACTACTGATATTAAACTTGAAGGAGTGCCTATACAATCATGTTTGCAATTTATTCATGAAATTGAAAATTCGAATAAGCTTTTAAAAATCAATTACCTGCGTATAAACAAAGCCTTAAAAGGCAGCAATACGTATGATGTAAACATGAAGATAGACAGTTATACAATGAAATGATGAATCAAATTAAAAATATCAGCATAACCGACATCAAACAATCAATAAGTACGTTTTCTCGGGAATTAAAGCATAACATTAAAGATATCTTTAAGCTCCCATATGCTATACACTACATAGTATTTTCGGTGTTTTTAACAATTTTGTTTATCATCGCGACTTTTCCCTATGAAGTATTCATTAGAAAACAGATTGAACAGGTTGAAAAGCAGGTAACCCGGTCATTATTTGTGGATGATATTAATTTTAATTTACTATCCACATCATCAGTTAAAAATATTTCAGCAATACTAAAAGATGGATCTTCGTTAATTATTGAATCATTGTTGTTTGATATGTATTATAATCCATATACTATTTTTATAAAACGAAATATTAACGGTAAACTGCAATTTAAAAAATTTGAATTCAAAAATTCTGATATATCAATAATATCCAGGGGGCGGTTTTTATTTGATGTAATAAGAGCAAAAGTTAGTGATGTACCTGAAAAAGGAATCCTTTCATTATCATTGCGTGATACGGATATTAAAGGTATTATGATTAAGGGTTTTGAAATACCACCCGTTTCATTAAAACAAATAAAATATGAATCTGAATTTATATCGAAAAATACTTTGAAAATAAAATACATTATTTTTACTGGTCCCGATCTGAAGGGTAATGCCAGTGGGGTAATTGTTTTTGGTAATACAATACGAAATTCAAATATTGATTTAACAATAAATATTGATTCTCAATCAAATCTGCTTAATCAATACAGGGTTTTGCTTGGTGATATGGTTAAACCCGGTCAAAATCAATTAACATTTACAATCAATGGCCCACTGTTTAATCCACGAATTAACATGAAGAATTTACATAATGAAATTCAATGAAAATTGATATTGCCCCACATACTGGATTCTGTATGGGAGTACGCAAGGCTGTACTGCGTATAGTTGATGAAATCAATTCATCTGAAGATGAAATACTTGTCTATGGTCCACTGATTCACAATCCACAAACAATCAGGATACTGGATAAAAGAGGAGTGAAAACAATATATGATCTTGACAACATTAATAATAAGACTGTAGCCATCAGAACACATGGAATACCAATAGAAAGTCTTCGAAAAATTAAAAAACAGGCAGGTCGTTATATAAATCTTACCTGCCCCAGGGTCGCCAGGGTTCAGGGTATAGTAAAAAAATATTCTGATGATGGATACTATACAATTATAATTGGTGATCCGGATCATGCTGAAGTTGAAAGTATTAAAAGTTATGCATCATCTGGTGTTACAGTAGTTCCTTCTCCAAAATATATTGATTACATACAAAAAGCGGATAAATATATTGTTGTGGCACAAACAACACTTAATAAAGCGGTTTACAGTGAAATAACAACATTAATAGATAAATATCATAGTAACGTAATATTTTGTAACACAATATGTGATTCCACCCACAGCAGACAGGATGATGTTACAACTGCTATTGATAATGGTATTGACGCACTGGTTGTTGTTGGTGGAAAAAATTCTGCAAATACCAATAGACTGGCATCAATCGGAAGAGACAATAATATAAAGACTTTTCATGTTGAAACAGAAGAAGAACTTGTTGAAGATGATTTTCGTGATGTAACGCACGTACTTGTGACAGCCGGCGCATCTACTCCTGGCTGGGTTATCAATAATGTTCTTGAGAAATTATTTGATATTAATTATAAAAACAAACGCAAAATCATCAATATCATCAAATCATTTTTTGAATTTACCATACGCACCAATATAATATCTTCAGTTGCTTCAGCCTTTATGACAATGTATTTTGAATGGGCATTAGGAGTCTGGTCTGGATTGAAACTTCCAGCAATTTCTGCGATGTATGTTTTCTCCATGTATTCAGTTAACAACTATTTCGCGAAAAGCTCTTTAAAAGAAAGCAATCCCTTCAAGTATAAACTACATAAAAAAAACAGTGTATTAATAATAATAATTACCCTGTTTTTTTTGTTACTATCACAATACCTGATATTCAATTTCTCAATAAAATTAGTTATAGTATATAATATATTGTTAATAACGGGTATACTGTATACAACACCAATCGTACAAAAATTTGTTCAGCATTTACCACGGAATGTTCAAATCATTTACAAAATGAAATCAATGATTGCCACTTCTGGATGGATATTAATTTGCAGCCTACCCGTGTTGATGATTCCAATGAATATAGTTTCAAGTAATCTTATTATAATCCTGCCTGTATTTACATTCGCAGCCTATATGATTATTGCACGAAATCTTTTACATGATATTATTGGATATCACGGTGACCTCATAATTGGAAGTAATACACTTCCAATTTCAATAGGTATTAATGGAAGCAGAACATTTCATGTGATACTATCAACAGGTTCTGCACTTGCAATAATACTGTATAGTATTATTGCAAGTGAAAAAATCATTTTACTGTTTATGATTAACATTCTATACAACAATTTAATTTTCAACAAGATAAGCAGGCTGAAATATTTTGTTACACTGGAATACGAGATACTGGTAGATATGAATTTTTTATTATTTATAATAATTACCGGTGCGCTTATACTGTAAGTAATTAATCAGTATAAACAATAAACCGTTGTTCATCAAATGCTTCGTCATTTTCGGTAAGTATGATTTTATATTCACCATCCTGAAAATCTTCAATTGTTCCATAAATTATATTTTCAGTTGGTGTTACCACATCCTGCCATGAAAGTACATCGACCCAAACTATCTCTTTTTTCAGTATTATGACACCAATTTTATGCTTTCCACTAAATTTATCAAATACATATACCCACTTTATCTTTTCATCAGATTTAATTTCATGGTTATTATTCATTTTCCTGTAATGATCGTCAAGTTGACTTTTACAGGCAAATTTACCTTTTAATTGCCCGCATGCGGAGAGAAATATCATGGAAAAAGTAATAATATACAGCAGGTAATGTTTATAATGGTTCATCATTCTACCTTGTATTGATCTTTATCCAGTTCAATTACTTTATCATTGTTTTTGTCTTTGTGTATATTTGTTTTTTTCTCGTATTCACGTTTTGATTTAGTATAATTATTTTTTACTCCAAGTATTGTTTTCACAATATTGTAAATGAAGTAAAGAATAAAAAAGAAAATAAATATTTTAATCAAATTTACGAACATCACTTACTCCTGTATTATTTTAACCATTTCTTTCACTGCATCAGGTAATCCTGTATATATTGATTGAGCAATAATGGAATGTCCGATATTTAATTCCTCAAGACCATCTATTCCTAAAATAGGGTATGTGTTTTCATAATTAAGACCATGGCCCGCGTTTATACGAATTCCTTTCTTTAATGCGTGAGAGGCCGCTGTATATAACCTGCTTTTTTCTCTCTGCACATCAGTTTCATTTAGAGAATTACAATATGTACCTGTATGAAGCTCGATAAAATCAGCTCCTGTATCGAAAGATAAATCAATTATATCATTTTCCGGTTCAATAAAAAGGGATACTTCAACTTCGAGTTGATGAAAGGTATCAACGACTGAGCGTATTTTTTTGAAGTTCTCTTTTACATTAAGTCCACCTTCAGTTGTCAGTTCCTCCCTCTTCTCAGGTACTAATGTTACCTGGTCAGGTATAACCTGTGTTGCTATTGAAATTATATCATCAGACAGTGCCATTTCAAGATTAAATTTTCCACTGACAACATCACGTAACGCATAGACATCAAAATCCTGAATATGTCTTCGATCCTCACGAAGATGAACAGTAATACCATCAGCACCATTTTCTTCGCAAAGCATAGCACCTTTAACCGGATCCGGAAATGACCCTCCCCTTGCCTGTCTCAACGTGGCTATATGATCAACATTTACACAAAGCTTAACATTACTCATTAAATCCCCCCGCGAAGTCCTTTTCGTTAATTGGCTGATTATTCTTTTATTAATTCGATGGTTATCGATTCAGGTTTAATTTCGATTATTGAGATTTTACTGTCTTCTGAATAATTTAATTTAACATGTCTGCTGGATAAAGATATCTTCCCCTGACTGTTTAACAGGGAAATGTCAATAGAGTTAAAGTCGATATATGCTTTAAAATCATTCTCGACTGGTTTACTAGTTTCAGAGGATATTTTAGTATATACTTTGATTTTTGATGGAGAAACACTAATATTTCCTAAGCCAGATGTGTTTATTAATTTCAAAGGTACCTTTACAAGATGTAAATTTGAAACATTAAATACCGGGATTTTAACTTGAAAAGAATCTGGTTCAACTTTAATATTATTAAAATCACTAACATTTGCAGAAACATTTGTGTTAATGTTAGTTTTTGCTGATGCAATATCTACTGGGTCAGTTGTGATAACTTTTATAGCAGAAATTATTGATTCGGGGCCAATAACTGTAACATAAGGTGGTATTATAGTTGGTTGGCCTGCTATAAATTTATCAGGATCTTTATTTGATATATTGACTTTTACTGGTAATTTTTTTGATATTTTCTTTTCAATTGTCAATTTTACAAATTTCTTATTTATCGACATCTCAATATTATCGGGTAATTCTCCCTTTGAAAGCAATACAGGATATTGGGCTGTCTTGTTAACCCTTGGATTTTGAAGATTAACAAATACCTTGATGTTCTTTGTATTTATGTTTCGTAAAATATCTTTTTTCCCTTTAAATGTTATTGTTACAAGTGGGGGTTCTTTTTCAATTACAATTAATGATTCAGGAATATTTTTGTATTCAACAGGTACTTTAAAAGTAACTTCACCAACTTGTGTGTTAACAATATGTGCCCATAATATGACAGCCAGGAGCAGGCTGATCAATTTCGGTATAAGGTCATGTGTATTGATAATATTTTTTATTTCCTCGAAAAATCTATTCATTTGATAGAGTATTTCTCCTCATATGCAGTCTTGGGATTCATGAAATATATTATCATGTTTTTTATATCAGAAACCTTGATTTTTGAGTATAGTTTTCCATTTACCATAATTGAAATATTACCGTTTTCTTCAGATGTTACAAGAACAAGCGCGTCAGTTTCTTCGGCAATGCCAAGTGCTGCCCTGTGACGGGCACCATGATGCTTTTTCAATTGCTTTGAGTCACTTAATGGCAAATAACACGCCGCTGAAGAAATTCTACCTTCCTGAATTATTATTGAGCCATCATGTAGCGGAGTGTTCGGATAAAAAATAGTACGAATAATCTCTTCCGAGATATTTGAATTGATGATAACCCCTGATTCAACATAACTTCGCAGTCCGGTATTTCGCTCAATAACAATAAGGGAGCCGATTTTCTCCTCTGACATGGCAATTAAGGAGTTTACTAACTCATCCAGCTGAAATGCTTCGCTTGTAATGGCGTTTGATATCCAGTTTCTTTGTCCAAATTGTGTAATCAATCTTCTTAATTCTGGTTGAAAGAGTATAATAACAGTGATTACTACATAAGTGGTGAGATTGGTTATAAGCCAGTTAAGTGTATCAAGCCTGAACAGTTGCGCCAAAATAGCCACAATAAAGATTATAATTACACCTTTTAATAATTGTATGGCACGGGTGTTTGAAAGGAAGTTGTATACCCAGTAGAATACAAAGGCAACAATCAGGATATCTAAAACGTTTCTGAAATAACTCCAAAAAGCAATAATATATTCTATAATACTTTCAGCCATTTCAACCATCTGATTGGACTACCTTTCGTAACATTTTTACAGCCTGAATAGCAAGGTAATGCTCATGTACATCATGTACCCTTATTATATCAGTTCCATTATATAACGCAATTGAATTCAACGCCAGTGTTGCTGGTAAGCTATCCTCGTTTCCAATATACAGTTTCGATATTAATGATTTTCTGGACAGACCAACCAGAACAGGATATCCAAGTTTTCTGAATATGGGAATATTATGTAGTAATGAGTAATTGTCCTCAAGACTTTTACCAAAACCAATACCCGGATCAATAATAATTTTATTCTTGTCAATACCTGCTTCTATCGCCAGTTTGGCCTTGTTCTCCAGGAAATCATAGATATCATGTATTAATGAATCATAACTGGTTTCGTTTTGCATAATATCAGGTGTACCCTTCATATGCATGAGTACAACCCAGGCATTGTGTCGTGCAATTACATGTGGCATTGTTTTATCAAGTGAGAAAGCACTTATATCATTGATCATTGATGCCCCTGCCTTCAACACTTCGTCGGCTATGCCGGCCTTATATGTATCCACAGATATGAAAGTATCGAATTCTAAAACAGCTTTTTCTACTACCGGGCATACCCTGTCCATTTCCTCCTGCAGGCTTACTGGCTTTGCTCCGGGTCTTGATGATTCACCGCCGATATCAATAATATCAGCACCAAGTTTTAACAGTTTACTGATTTGACGCAATGCGCTGTCTGTATCATTATAATTGCCGCCGTCAAAAAAAGAATCAGGTGTAATATTGACTATTCCCATAATAAGCGGGTATTGCCCCAACGATGTTCTCTGTTTAGTACTCATAAAGCAATTTTCACTGAAACAATATTATTATATCCATAATCAATCTTATCATAGGCAAACGCGTATGCTATTTCGGTTCCCCACAAAGAAACAGAAACACCACTTGTGAAAAATGAATCGTTCAGCCCAAGATATATAGCCATCATTTCTGAAAGATCATATTGCATTCCGACGTTAATTTCGTATCGTTCCTGTTCAATTTTTTTTACACCACTGAATGCAATTATAAAATCAGCTCCCCGGGTGGTAATAGCCGCGCTTAGCTTCATGGACATGTTACCCAGATCATATTCTTTTTCAACATCGGTGTAATCATCCATGGGGTATAAACCTGTTCCTATGTCCTGAAGGACAAAACCAACTTTCAAAAAGGGAATAATTTCTGTTTGCACACCCAGGTCGGCTCCGGCCCCCGAGTAAGAATATTCACCGATTTTTTCATACAAACCCTTGATGGAAAGGCCCACAGCAGTATTTCCAACATATTTACCGTATGAGAGGTAACCAACATTACCACTGTAGGCTGTTGTTCCGGTCTTGTTTCCATCAGTATCACGTGTAATAATGTCATCAGAACGTATGGTATATAATCCAGCGCCAAATACTCCACCCCACAGGCTAAAGCCTGCGCCGGCAAACCCTGCTTCACGTTCAATGGCAAGCTTGGCTCCAGATGCAACTATTTGCGCCACTCCATTCCTGTCTTCCCTTTCAGAAAAAGTAACAAGATCCTCTTCTTTTATGTCATCTACATCACCTTTTCTGGCTTTCTCTTTGATCTCATCAATGGAAGGAGATTCTTTTCCGCTGAGATCACAAAGGCCTGCAGGATTCCAGTAAATAGCAAAGGCATCATCTACGATCACCTCGGCGGCTTTACCAAGGGCGACATACCGGGCACCTACCCACCCTGTCCGGGTGTAACTTGCCCTGCTGCCCGCGTCTTCACCTGCCAGGAGTATATTGAAACTTAGTAAAATAAAAATAAGTATGTAAATGTATTTCTTCATAATTTATTTTCCGTGTAATAATACTTTTACTGCACTATTATACGTATCATTTTTTTACCGTAATTGCCGTTACTGCCCTCAATTTCAATTTTTAATATGTACAACCCTGGTTTCACCAGTCTTCCTGAACCATTTCTACCGTTCCAGTATACCTCAGGGCTAGATGATTTTAGTATTCGCACTAAATCGCCATTTATATCGTACACTGTTATAACAATCGGTTCAGAAGAAGGATTTTCTATGGTAAGTTTTGAATGCACTGAAGGTTTAAACGGTACCGGATACGCGATTACCTGTTTCATGTCGTAACAATATCCATGTGATAAAAAACAGGTGGTTATTATCAATGAGAATATAAAAAGTATAACCGATTTTTTCATTGTTTTGTTTTCCGACTCAGATATTCTTGTTAGTTTGTGACTACTCAGCTATGATTAAAATATTGATCATTTACTTCATAATGAAAAGGAATTTGAGCATCTCCCCCCGCCGAAGGCGGGGGAGATGCAGGTCTATTATTCATTTTAGAATAATTTAGATTATTCAGCATGACAGCTGATTCATTACGTTAGTTTTAATAAAAAACAGATAAAAAAAAACAGGTCAACAAATATTTCCAACCTGTCATGAATAAAACAAGAAAATGATGTTTTTTTGATCATACGAAGTAATTATGAGCATCGTTCACGATGGTATCAATCGATTCGAGGATCTGTTGCTTATTCTGATTATTGATATTTGAACATGGATTTATGGTACAGTAACATAAAAATTCGATGTTACCCTTGGGGCCTGTGATTGGTGAATATGTCAGGTCGTGTACAACCACACCTGTTTCAGTGAGTGAACGTAATACATTATTTAATATGGCAACGTGACTGGTTTTATTACGGACAACACCTTTTTTATGTTGACCATATTCTGCTTCGAATTGTGGTTTAATCAATAATACCGAATTTATATTGCTGAAGATTGAAACAAGATGGGTAACAACCTTAACAATCGAGATGAATGACAGGTCAGCTGTAATTAAGTCAATTTCATCTTGAAAACTGTCAATCGTAAGATCTCTCGCGTTAGTTCGTTCCATAACTACCACCCTTGAATCCTGTCGCAAGCGGTAATCAAGCTGGCCATATCCAACATCTACAGCATATACCTTCCCGGCTCCTTTTTTTAAAAGGCAGTCCGTGAAACCACCTGTCGATGAACCCAGATCGAGTATGGTTTTACCATTTACGTTGATGTGAAACACAGTAAGAGCTTTTTCAAGTTTTTCACCACCGCGGCTTACAAATATTCCACCAGGTCGCTGTACACTAATATTTTCTGTACCAGTAACTGTTCGAGAAGGGACCCGTACTGTCTCCCCGTCTACTTTTACCCAACCGGCGATAATCTCTTTTTTCGCTTTTTCCCGTGAATCGGAAATATTATGCTCTGCGAGGTATGCGTCGAGGCGTGTTTTTTTGTTCATCAAAAGATCTTTGATTAATATTATTAATAATAATTCCTGTTAGTGATTCCGCGTCAAGTTGGTTAAGTGCAAATAACTGATCGGGTTTTCCATGGGGAATGAATCGATCAGGAAAACCACCATTAAACAGTAATTTGTGTAAATTTTTGTTTTCAACACGGGTATTTAAGTATTCTCCAATACCACCACCGATGTATGCGTTTTCAAGGGTAATGAAATATTTATGAGTATCTATAATTTGATTGATTGCGATTGAATCTAATGGTTTTAAAGATAAAAGGGACACAACAGTTGCTGTAAAATCCTGTTTGCGTAATAGATTATTAACATCAATTGCTACTTTTG
This sequence comes from uncultured Leptospiraceae bacterium, assembly GCA_964486725.1. GTDB lineage: Bacteria > Spirochaetota > UBA4802 > UBA4802 > UB4802 > M55B154. Next base: position 26,208 of record CAZAOK010000003.1, on the reverse strand, counting down.
TCATGTCACCAACAGCGAATATGGCAATATCATTACCAGTGATTAAAGTATGAATTGATGGATAATTGAATTTATTGAATTGACTTAAACGAATTTCACTTGAAAGGGCTTCACCCCTGGGATAGCGGATTGCAATTGGACCTTTGTCATATGATGCCGCGAAATATAACATATCACGGAGTTCTATACCATTTGTTGGAGCAAGTAAAACAAAATTAGGGATGGTTCGTATCAGGCTTATATCAAGAAGGCCGTGATGTGTTTCTCCATCATCGCCAACAATACCAGCCCTGTCTATAAGCAATTTAACAGGCAAATTCATTATACCAACATCATGAACAAGCTGATCATAGGCACGCTGTAAAAACGTTGAGTAAATTGAAACAAATGGTTTGAATCCATTTTTGGCGATTGATGCTGCCATCGTTATGGCATGCTGTTCGCATATACCTACGTCAAAAAACCGTTCAGGAGCTATTTTTTCAAATTCATGCAGGCCGGTACCAAGTTTCATCGCGGCTGTTATGCCAATAATTTTTTTGTCTTTCCTTGCAATCGCGGCGAGGGTTTTACCGGCTATGCTTGAGAAGTTAAGATTAGTATTTTTTGATAACTGCTTACCTGTTTTAATGTTAAATGGCCCTGTACCATGAAAAATTGCTGGTTTTTTTTCTGCTGGCTCGTACCCTTTTCCCTTTTTCGTATACACGTGGATAATTTTAGGACCAACGTTGATCTGGCTTATTCGCTGCATCATTTCCACGAGCATATGTATGTTATGTCCGTCAACCGGACCGAAATACCTGATACCCAAATCTTCGAAAAAACTTCCAGGCAAAAATATTCCTTTTATCCTGGCTTCGATCTTATCAAAAAGATTAAAAATCTTTATACCATAACGGGGAATCTTTCGTATAAAATCATATGATTTTTTACGAAGCTTGTTGTACATACTTCCTGTTATAACCCTGAGAAGATATTCAGAGAGAGCGCCAACATTTTTATCAATTGAATGTTCATTATCATTAAGAATTATTATAACATCTTTTTTAAGATGTCCAATCTGATTTAATGCCTCAAAGGCCATACCTGCAGTCAGTGATCCGTCCCCGATAACCGCAATAACCTTGTTATTATTCTTATGCAGATCCCTGGAAATTGCTTCACCAAGTGCAAGTGATAGTGAGGTACTACTGTGTCCTGTGTTATAACAGTCATGAGGTGATTCGGAATTTTTGGGGAAACCACTGATACCTTCAAAAGTACGCAATGTTTTAAAAGTATCTTTTCTTCCGGTAAGAAGCTTGTGCGCGTAGCTTTGATGTCCTACATCCCAGATTATTTTGTCTTTTGGAGAATTGAATACATAATGTAATGACAGGGTCAATTCCACTGTACCAAGCGAAGAAGACAGGTGGCCCCCATTCTTGGATACAACGTCAATTATATCTTTTCTGATGTCGTATGCAAGAATTTTAAGTTGATCCAGGTCAAGTGTTTTGATGTCTTCAACTTCATGTATGTCTTCGAGAAGTGACACAAATTTATTCCAATATTATTAAAATTTACACGAATAAATATATTTATATTACAACTATATTGTCAAGGATATCTTCCCTCATTTTACCACAAGACGTTCGATTCCTAAAGTTTTTCCTTCAAGTGAAAAAGTTAAGATTACTCCATTAATTCGATTATCTCCAGTTGCGACTTCAAAACGTATTCTCGTCTGATTAAGGAAATTATCGATGGATTTCTCCTTGTTCATACCTATTACTGAATTAAATGAACCTGTCATGCCAATATCAGAAATATACGCGGTACCACCGGGTAATATTTCGTTATCAGCGGTTTGCACATGTGTATGAGTTCCGCATACCGCAGAAGCCCTTCCGTCAAGATACCACCCGAAAGCCTTTTTTTCTGATGAGGCTTCGGCGTGAAAGTCAACAATTATGATATCATTTTTATCATCAAGATTGTTATAAAGTTGATCAAATTTCCTGAATGGACAATCAATTGGCTGCATCTCAACTCTGCCCTGAAGGTTCATCACGGATATTTTTGGTGACATATTGCTAAATGTAAATATTCCCGATCCTGGAGCACCTTCCGGATAGTTAGCCGGTCGAAGAAGTCGTGGTTCGTTGTCCAGCATATCATTTATCGATTTATTATTCCATACGTGATTTCCCGTTGTAATGACATCCACTCCACAATCGAATAATTCTGATGCGACATCCGGGGTAATAGATAGGCCACCCGCAGAATTTTCACCATTAGCTATCACTTTATTAATTTTATGCGATTTGGAAATATCGGCAAGTCTATTTTTAATGATTTTTCTACCAGGTTTGCCTACGATATCACCAATCATGAGAACTTTTATTTCGTTATTATTTACCATATTGCACTTAGTATAATACTATATTATTAAAATTAAGTAGTAAAAAAAGAAACAGGATGACAACCATTGAAGGCTGTCATCCCCGTTCTTCATTATTCTTTTACGCGATCTACAATGATATAAAATCATTGTAGATCGCCAGGAATTATTTTGCGTAATCAACTATTCTTGTTTCGCGAATGACAGTTACTCTTACTATGCCAGGATATTTAAGTTCTGATTCTATTTTTTCTGCAATCTCCCTGGCTAGAATTTGTGCTTTTTCATCGTTTACAAGCTCATTTGAAACCATAACCCTTATTTCGCGTCCGGCCTGTATGGCATAACATTTATCAACACCCTTGAATGTAGATGCTATGTTTTCCAGGTTTTCAAGTCTTTTTAAGTAGGTATCAAGGGATTCACGTCTTGCACCAGGCCTTGAAGCAGAAATGGCATCAGCTACCTGAACAAGTATTGCTTCAAATGACTGGGGCTCCCTGTCATTATGATGAGATGCGATTATATTGATAACGTTATCATCTTCACCAAACTTTTTCGCCATTTCAGCACCAACAATGGCATGAGCACCTTCACCTTCTACGATGCTGCCCTTTCCAATATCGTGAAGCAGTCCAGCCCGCTTGGCAAGTTGCACATTCAGCTTAAGTTCTCCTGCCATTATTCCGGCTAAATTTGCAACCTCTTTACTATGTGAAAGCACACTTTGACCATAACTGCTTCTGTACTTAAGCTTACCGATCTGATACAGGGCGTCTTTGCTTATTCCGGGTATTCCGAGTTCAAATGCTCCTCTTTCACCTTCATCAAGCATGCTTTCTTCAAGTTCCTCGGTAACCTTTTCTACAACTTCTTCAATTCTTGCGGGGTGAATTCTTCCGTTTTGTATCAATCTTTCAAGAGATAACCTTGCTATTTCACGGCGAACAGGATCAAAACCGGATATAACAACAACTTCCGGAGTATCATCTATAATCATATCTACACCGGTAAGATTTTCAAGAGTTCGAATATTTCGCCCTTCTCTTCCGATAATCCTGCCTTTCATGTCATCAGATGGCAAAGATACTGTAGTGATTGTACTTTCGGATGTGTATTCTGAGGCACTTCGCTGAATAGCGGTAAGAACGATCTCTTTTGCTTTCTTGTCAGCTGTTCTTCTTGCTTCTTCGTCGATCTTGTTGATCAACTTAATTGATTCAAATCGTACTTCATTTTCAAGATTTTTTAAAAGAAGTTGTTTTGCTTCTTCACTGGTAAGTCCGGAAATTCTTTCGAGTTCTTTGCGATGATTTTCAAATTCTCTTCTTAATTCTTCTTCTTTTTCCTGATTTTCGCGCTCTCTTAACTGAAGAACTTTTTCCTGCTTTTCGAGTTCCTGAGTTCTGCTGTCCAGGTTTTCTTCTTTTTGCAGAATACGTCTTTCAATATTCTGCAATTCAACTCTTCGTTCTCTCATCTCCTTCTCAAAAATATTCTTTTCTTTGAGAAGTTGATCTTTTGTCTCGATGAGGAGTTCTTTACGCTTGGATTCGGCATCCTTTATCGCATCCTGAACAATCCTGTGCGATTGTGATTCTGCAGAATTAAGCTTTATTTTGCCAAGATACGCACGTATTGCGTATCCTGCTATACCTGTAACCGGGAGAGCTGCAATCAGGAGGATTGTCCCGACATTCATATGTATCCTCCTATCATAGTCATATTGTTTCACTCTACATTAATTAATTATGCAGATATTATTACCTGTATATTTACAGATAATAGTATCTCGAAAACCGGAAGGGATCAGGAGGAAAACTTATCCTGCAGCTTTTTATTGACAAATTGAGGAACTAGTGGAGATACATTGCCACCGTAACTGGCTACTTCCTTTACCATGTTTGAAGAAACAAATGAATATTCACTCTTAGCCATCAAGAATGTTGTTTCAACACCTGGAGCAAGTTGCCTGTTCATGAGTGCTATTGCGTACTCATATTCAAAGTCAACGATGGCCCGCAATCCACGAATAATGATATCTATTTTCTTCTCCCTGCAAAAATCAGCAAGAAGACCTTCAAATGATACGATTTCAAGAGAAGTACATCCTTCATTATCGCAGCATTTTGATAACATCTCAATCCTCTCCTCAACTGAGAAAAGAGGTTTTTTGTCACTGTTTCGGGCAACCGCAACATAAAGCTTATCGCATACTCGCTTTGCCCTTTCTATGATATCAAGGTGACCATTGGTTAAAGGATCAAATGATCCAGGGTATATTCCAATTCGCATAAAAAGCCAGCCTATCCTCTCCGATTAAGCAAAATAGTCCGATATGAATATTTTGTCAAGAAATATATACTATTCATGTTCTGACAATACCTATTGATATCTGATTGGTATTGTACTTCTTTTATCATTAGTTTTGCCATATGCGGGTTTTTTTCTAAAATAAGTTACGGCACATACAAATCTTTCTTTCCAGTAAGAATTGTCAATTCTGGCATAGGATACTCTTTTCCCAGAGCTTGGCGCATGGATAAAGCGGTTGTTACCAGTGTATATGGCTACATGTGAAATCCTTCTGCCTGATGTGTTGAAAAAAACAAGGTCACCGGGTTTTGCGTATCGTAGAGGTATTTCCCTTCCTCTTCTGAATTGTTCCACAGAAGATCTTGGCAACTTGTAACCGTTTTTATTATACACATAGTACACATACCCTGAGCAGTCAAACCCTGATGGATTATTCCCACCATTTTTGTACTTAACTCCAATGTATCTTTCAGCTGTATGTATTAAATTTTTTCGTGGATTTCCAAGATTACTGAATTGATTGTACCTGATTGTATCAGGTGGCACACAACCGGTAAAGATAATTGTAAATATTATTATGGTCAATAATACAGCTGATTTTACAGGGTAAATATCTTTCATATTCTAATTATCGGTACCAGGGTATATTTTTTAAAATATACTAACCGGTTTATTTTCTTGACACTTTTTAATATAGTACTATCTTTACTTAATAAACTAAAAAATTTATTATTACCTCGCAATTAATTTAATTTTCCAAGCAATCATAAAAAACATAACAGGGAGCAAAAATGGGTAAAAATACATCACAGTCAGTAGAAAATGATTCAAATTCATTTTTAGCATATGACCCTGCTCTTCCTTATAAAGTGAAAGATATTTCACTTGCCAGGGACGGTAGAGTTGAGATGCAACTTTCAGAAAATGAAATGCCTGGTCTTATGGCTGTTCGCGAAAAATACGGCAAAGAAAAGCCATTAAAGGGATTAAAGATAATGGGTAGCCTGCATATGACTATCCAGACTGCAATGCTTATCGAAACATTGATCGAACTTGGGGCCGATGTACGCTGGGCTTCTTGCAATATTTTTTCAACACAGGATCACGCAGCAGCCGCAATAGCAGAATCCGGACAGGCAGCAGTATTTGCATGGAAAGGTGAAACACTTCGTGAATACTGGTGGTGTACAGAACAGGCATTGACCTGGCCAGACGGCACAGGACCGGATTTGATTGTTGATGATGGTGGGGATGCCACAATGTATGTGCATCTTGGTGTAGATATTGAGAAAGATCCTTCAATACTGGATAAAGAATATGATAATCCCGATATGGCATGTTTAATAGAAAGACTGGCAGTATCTTATAAAAATGAACCAGGCAAATGGACAGCAATTGCTAAAAAGATTCGTGGTGTATCTGAAGAAACAACCACGGGTGTGCACAGGTTGTATCAGCTTGCGAAAAATGGTGAATTATTGTTTCCAGCTATAAATGTTAATGATTCTGTTACAAAGTCAAAATTTGACAATCTTTATGGCTGTCGTGAATCACTTGCTGATGGTATTAAACGTGGAACTGATATTATGATTTCCGGTAAAGTAGTAGTTATATGCGGATATGGGGATGTGGGCAAAGGTTGTGCTCAGTCAATGAAAGGTTTTGGTGCCCGTGTAATAATAACTGAAATTGATCCGATCTGTGCTCTCCAGGCAAGTATGGAAGGGTACGAAGTTAGAACGCTTAATGAAGTTATAACACAGGGTGACATTTTTGTTACTGCCACCGGATGTTGTGATGTAATTACGGGTGAACACATGGAAAAGATGAAAAACGAGGCTGTCATGTGTAATATAGGACATTTTGATAGTGAGATACAGATGAGCTATCTTGAAAATTCTCCCGAGTGCAAAAAAACAACTATAAAACCACAGGTTGACGTGTGGACATTGAAATCAGGCAATTCAATCATTGTACTTTCAGAAGGGCGTCTCGTTAATCTTGGTAATGCTACAGGTCACCCAAGTTTTGTTATGAGTAATAGTTTTACCAACCAGACACTGGCGCAAATCAAACTTGCAAGTGAAAAACTTGATAACCAGGTATATACACTCCCTAAAGAACTTGATGAAGAAGTGGCACGATTGCATCTTGATCGTCTTGATGTTCATCTTGAAAAATTGACACCTAAACAGGCTGAATATCTTGGTGTACCAGTTGAAGGTCCATACAAGCCGGATCATTACCGCTATTAACATATTGCAACTGGCTATTAATAAGCTAAAAGGCAACGTATTCACGTTGCCTTTTTTGTTTGCCTGTTATCATATCGATGATTAATCCTGGGGATACATGCTTTCGATTTCTTTCGCATATTTTTCATCAATGACTCTTCTCTTCAGCTTGAGAGTAGGTGTGAGCTCCCCGGTCTCCTGGCTCCATTCAGCATCCAGGAGTTTAAATTTTCTTATCTGTTCGACGCGGGCAAGGTTTTTGGTGAATTTCTCGATTTCATTGCTTATCAGCTCATTCACCTCAGATTTTTGGATCAGATCTGTACTATCCGTAAACTGAATATTTTTACGTTTCGCCCATTTTTTAACTTCGTCGAACGCGGGTATTATCAACGCTGATAAATATTTTCGTTTGTCACCGATGATGGCAACCTGCTCGATATACTTGGACTCCTTCAGGCTGTTTTCGATATTCTGCGGAGATATGTTTTTACCACCTGAAGTAACAATAATATCTTTAATTCGACCCGTAATAGCAAGTCGACCCATTTCATCAATTATACCTATATCCCCTGTTCTGAAGAAATTATCCTTAGTAAAAACTTCTTTAGTCGCGGCTTTATTCTTGTAATATCCCTTCATCACCTGGGGCCCTTTGATTAGTATTTCCCCTTCATCGGATATTTTCACCTTTGTGTTTTTCAATGGAGGACCAACTGTTCCGGGTTTAATTATTCCAGGCCTGTTAACGTTAGTAACCGGGGTTGTTTCTGTGAGACCAAATCCTTCCAATATAACAATTCCCATACCAAGAAAAAACTCAGCATCAGACACCGCTAATGGCCCACCACCGGATACGGCAAGACGCAGCCTGTCAAAGCCAAGTGTTTCTTTAAGCTTGGACCAGATTATTTTATCAGCGATCTCTACTTTCTTGCCCAGAAGTCCTCCAGGTTTTTTATCCTGACACACATATGGAAGATTCTTTGCGGCAATCTTCATTGACCAGTTGAACAGGGATTTCTTAATACCCTTTGCATCGGAAACCTTTGATAATATTCCCGAATGAATTTTTTCGTAAAGCCTGGGAACACTTACCATGCATGTTGGTCGAACTTCAGCAAGATTTTCCTGGATGGTTGAAAAATCCTGTGCGTACGCAATCTTCGCGCCCACGGTCATAGCTAAATAATATCCTGAAGTTCTTTCAAGGGAATGTGATAATGGAAGAAATGATAAGAATACATCATTTTCTGTTACATAATCACTGAAATCAGCTAAAATCTGTTTAACGTTGGATACGAAATTATTATGCGTAAGCATAACCCCCTTAGGGTTACCTGTTGTTCCTGATGTATAGATCAGGGTTGCAAGATCTTCAGATTTTATTGCTTTTAGTCGTTTATCAAAATTTCCTTTGGATTTATACCTGCTTCCCTGCTCCATTGCTTTTTCAAGGGTTATCACACCCTGCTTCTTCTTAGGATAATCATCGAAAATAATAAGCTGTGCAAGTTTTGGTAATTTTTTTCTTACCTTGAGTATTCTGTCTAAATGATCCTCTGTACCGCAGAAGCATATTTTACTGTCTGAATCTTCAAGAATATACAGCGCTTCATCAGGTGAATTGGTAGCATAGATGGGAACGTTTACAGCACCGATAGATAATATCGCCATATCAGCAACGTACCATTCATACCTGTTGGGTGCAAATAATGCAACCTTGTCACCTTTCTTGATTCCCTGATCAAGAAGATAATACGCGGTATTCTGAATTTTCTCATTCATTTGCTTCCATGATAAATCAGTATATGCATCGCCTTTTTTATACGCAACGCATGGCTTGTCACCAAATTTGGCAACATTATTCTGAAATATCGCAGCAACCGATGTTTCTTTAAGTTTAGCCATTGATACCTCCATCAAGTAAGTATACTAGTTTTACATATTTTATATTTTTATTATGTTCTACAAGAAAGGGAAAATCTTTTGAAAAATTATATACCCATTGGATATATAATAAGATAATAAATTTCACAAATTGTCAATAAAGATATTATTCCTGGATAAAAATTTTATCTTTAACTGTTACTTTTCAGCTTCGGGTATGTATATTGTGAACTCAGAACCGATACCCGGGGTACTTTCAATTTTTAAGTCACCATTATAATTCTTAATAATTGAATATGTTATGGACAAACCAAGACCTGTTCCCTCTTTTTTCTTTGTAGTAAAAAATGGTTCAAATATTTTATGCAGGTTTTCCTCTTGGATCCCTGATCCATTATCAATTACCGAGATAGCAACATATTTCTGATCATCTCCAACTACGGATGTTCCTATACGAATTATACCTTTTGATTTGTCTTCAATTGCATCATCGGCGTTTGTGAGTATATTCATCATTATCTGTATTATTCTTGTTTTTGGCATTAATATTTTTGATTTACCGGAATTCAAACGCATAATTATGTTTATGCCTTTTTTCTGAATATTTTTAATTAATATTTTTAAAGGATATGTTTTTAAAATTTCATCCATTACTATCTCATCATTTTGTAAGCTGGCAGGTTTTGAATAATCTTTTAATTGTTTTACGATACCACTAATCCTTCGAATTTCATCCTGCAATGACGTAATAAGTTCAATGATCTCCGGTGTTGAATTTCCACTGGTTTCTGAGGCATCCTTGAGCTCTTCAAGGTCAAGCTGCATAATTGAAAGGGGATTGTTAATTTCATGCGCTACCCCTGCAATTATTCTACCAATTGCCACAAGTTTTTCATACCTGTCCAGTGCCTCCTGCATAGATTCCTGTTCTTCTATTGACCTTATTTTTTCGATTGTAATTGATGCAAGGTTAGTAATTCCTTCAAGCATGCTTTTAACGATATTATCAAAATATTCCGGGCGTTCTTTGAATGCCATTATAATAATAGCTGATAATTTACTGCTCGTTTCAATCGGGACGAAGAGCGCGGATTTATAGTTTTTCAAACCAGGAAGTAACTCAATATCTTCATCATTTAATTCTGTTACGGTATCTTCTATGAAAATCATTTTTCGTGTATTTACAAGTTTTTGGATAATTAAAGATGTTTTCTCGCTTAATACTATATCACTAATTTTTAGAAAAGAATCATGCGAAAATTGTGAAATAAATCGTTCTTCATTTCTAATAAATATTTCAATATTATCAGGCTTAACAATGGAAATCAACTCACGTCCCATGTTAGCTATCAGATCTTCAAGAATATCACTCTTCATAAATTGTGTTGATATTCGTGTGTAAGAATCTATTAAATTTATTATTCTATTATTTTGTTTTTTTAGTTCTTTTTCAATTTTCTTTTGTTCTGTAATATCACGGATAAACGCAAAATTACCAACTAAAGTACCATCAGGATTTACAAGCCTGGACATCGAGACCTGAACATCAACTTTTTTCCCGTCTATTCGCAATAATTCTTTTTCAAATATTACCGGTAAACCGGTTTGAGAAATCATCTTTAATATTTTGTATTGTTGTGTTCTAAATTCTGGAAGTGTAAAATCGAAGATAGTCTTGCCTTTAAGATCTTTTTCTGTTCCACCAATAATATCCAGAAAGGCATCATTGTAGTCAATATATTCATTATTCTCGTTTAAAAGTACAAATCCAAGGTTGACAGTTTCAATGATGTTTCGATTATAGTTTCTTTCCTTGATGATGATATTGTTTAATTTTGTAATTTCTGTTATTTCTTTTAAGAAACCATATACACGATCAGTTGTACCAGATTGGCTGGAAAGATGATTGATGCTTACAAGAAAATATCTTTTAATGTTATTTATTGTTACTCTAACTTCAAGATTTTCAGAATTATGTGTACGAAATACAGTGGATACTTTTTTTAATAATTGTGATCTTGATTTTTTGTCAAATAGATCTGAAATATTAAGCTTGTTTATAATTTCATCGTCTGTAATATCAAATAATAACCTGAAAGATTGATTGCAGTCAACCAGATGGTTTTTTCTGTTTATTACAAAGAAACCATCAGTTGAGTTGTCAATAATACTTTTAAAATAATTCCTTTCTTTTTCCAGGCTTTCTTCAAGATTTTTTATATCAGTAATATCATGCGCGATGCACACGAAGGAACCGGACATAAAAGCTTCTTCGTTTGAAAACAGGGGATAAATAAATACCCGTAATACATGACGCTCCCCATATTTTAGAGGAGAAATCTCAAAGTTTGTAAACATATGTTCAAGCTGGCCTGGTCCAAATTCTAATAAATTATAAATTGTTTGATTTTGTAATTCATCGTTATTTATTTCAAAAAAAAGCAAGAACGCATTATTCGCATATTGTATTTCACCATCCTTTGAGAATATACTTACCAGGTTACGGGATTTTTCAATTGCATTTTCAAAAACATTCAACCATTTGTGCTGATCCATTAAATAATTGAGATCACGCATAATGGATATCTTGTAAAGTGAACTTCCAGCCAGGGTAATTGGAGAATTTATAATATCATACGTAATTCCATTTTTTTTCAACTTCATTTCGTAACGTACAGAGTTTCCATTCATTACAAGTTTTAACTTGCATCCCGGACATGGAGAATCTGATTCGTTAAAAACCCTGTAACATTTTTCTCCCACCGCATTACCATAAATTTCCATAATTGACGGATTCATATATTTGATTACATGATTAGAATCTGTTATATGAATAAGGTCGTCAAGTGAATCAAGTACTTCGAAAAACGAATTATCAGTGTTTATGTCAAACTGTGATGAGTAGTCATCTGAACCAATTGAGTTCTCTTTGCCTTTTATTGAAAAAACAAAATTACCTGATCTTATTGTTTCAATTTCAGGAACATCAATTATATCAATAATATACTTATGGCCATGTGCCCAGCTAATACGAAGAAAATTGCCCCCAGAAAGTTCATTTACATAAAGAATATTACCTTTTTTACCTGTACTGGTTTTTAAAAAGGAATAAATTTTTTTTAACTCTCGTTCAGGTATGTTGAATATTTGTCGAATTCTGATTTTTCTTGATAAGTCTTTTAAAGAAATAATCTTTGAAATATCACATTGTAGATACGAATTATTTGCGAATATTACATATCCATCTCTATCCACAACAATAATTGGCCTGGAAATAAGCTCTAACGCAGCATATTTCTTTTTGAAGGGAAGGTATTTGCTTATTTTAAACATAAAATAAGATTATCCTTTAACAGTAACGGTACAATATTAAATACATTTAATTTTTACAACTTTGTCAAGCTAAAGAAATCCTGTGTATAGTATGCCCTTCATATATCAGCAAAAATACTTGACATCCATCTATTTCAACATCCAATCTTCATATTTAAGATTATATATGGCAGGAGTCTAAAGTGGCTGACGAAAAGGGAAAAAAGAAAACGTCTAAAGAAATTGAAGAATCATTAGAACCAACTAAAAAAAAGTCATCTTCAAAGAAATCTACTGCAAAGAAATCTACTG
>CAZAOK010000003.1:0-13658 GCA_964486725.1 uncultured Leptospiraceae bacterium | reverse complement strand
GAACCAACTAAAAAAAAGTCATCTTCAAAGAAATCTACTGCAAAGAAATCTACTGTGAAAAAGTCTACTGCAAAGAAGTCTACAGCAAAGAAATCTACTGCGAAAAAGTCTACTGCGAAGAAATCTACCGCAAAGAAGTCTACTGAGAAAAAGTCTACTGCGAAAAAGTCATCTTCAAAGAAATTTACTGATGATACATCATCGAAAAAAAAGAAAACACGCCGAGAGCTTGCACAAGAAACAACAACAAGTTCAGGTGACGAGTATAGTGATGACTATATTGATCCTGATGCAGCTGAAAGAGGCGATGAACCAAAAAGTGTAGTTACCCATCTTGATGAATTCAGATCACGGCTGATGTATTCACTGCTGGCAATTATAATTGTATCCCTGGGAAGCTTTTTTTTCTCAGAATATATTCTTGATTTTATAAACAGACCATATCTTGCAACAGGATATAAATTAAATGTTTTTAATCTCACCGAAGGGTTTATCTTAAGGCTAAAGGCGGCATTTATTGCTGGAATATTTGTTGGCCTTCCTGTAATCGTATACCATTTATGGAGATATATATTACCCGCAATAAACAAGCAAGATAGAAAATTTGCAAGACTTTCAATAATTGCGGCAATTATACTTTTATATGGTGGAATGGCTTTCACTTATTTCTTTATTTTACCATTTGCTGTTAAAATGCTGTTAAGCTTTACCCCAGTTGAGATGACCAACACTATTGGTGCAAGCAAGTATCTGAGTTTTGTTCTATTGTTTTCGCTGGGCATGGGAATTATGTTCGAACTTCCAATTATTATTATGATACTCACCAGGATTGGCATTGTTTCACCTGCATTCCTGATAAGTAAACGTAAGTATGCAATTATATTATTGTGGATTATATCAGCAATGATTACTCCGCCTGATGTTTTAACCCAGTCTATGATTGCAGTTCCACTTATGCTTCTTTATGAACTATCAATCATTATTTCTAAAATGATGGTTAAAAGAAAGAAAAAGAAAGAACTTGAAAAGTTGACTTCATAAAATATTGACTTTTACTTGAAGTTGCGCCACTATAAAAGTGTTGGAACTTATAATTCACTCCACTATGTAACAAAAATTCATATTCAATTTACGAGGTGTAATATGGCAATAAAATATATTGACCAGCTTGATCTTAAAAACAAGAAAGTATTGATACGTGTAGATTATAATGTACCGTATGACAAGTCCATGAACATTACCGATGATTCACGTATAAAGGCTACACTACCGACTCTCAAACATTGCCTTGATCAAAAATCAATTGTTATTCTCATGTCCCACCTGGGAAGGCCTAAGGGTGAAGTCGTACCTGAAATGAGTCTTAAACCCGTATCTGAAAGACTTTCTGAAATTCTTGGTAAAGAAGTCAAATTTGTTGATAAATCAATAAAAGACGGAATTGGAGATATCATTTCATCACTTAACCCCGGTGATGTAGTTCTTTTGGAGAATATCAGGTTTTACCCTGAAGAGAATAAGAATAATGAAGAGTTCGGAAAGCTTCTTGCTTCATTTGCAGATATCTATATCAATGACGCCTTTGCTACCGCACACAGGGCACATGCTTCAAATAATGCGGTAACACGCTACGTAGATGAATGTGCCGCAGGTTTTTTAATGAAGAATGAAATTGAATATTTCAAAAAAGCATTGTTACAACCAGAACGTCCGGTTTCATCAATAATTGGCGGTGTAAAAATATCTACAAAAATCGAAGTGTTGAAAAATATACTGGATAAGGTTGATAATTTATTAATTGGTGGTGGAATGTCATATACATTTCTAAAATCAAAAGGGTATGATATAGGTAAGTCAGTGGTGGAAGAGGATCATCTTGCAACAGCACAAGAAATAATGGAAATGGCAGAAAAGAATAATGTAAAATTATATCTACCCGACGACATCATAGTTGCATTTTCATTTGATAATCCTGATGGGAAACAGGTGGCTGATGCTGATAAGATACCTTCAGACATGGAAGGTGTGGACATTGGCCCCAAAACATTAAAAAAATATGCTGATATTATCAGAAATTCCAAAACAGTTATATGGAATGGTCCAGTTGGAGCATTTGAGACTAAGGAGTTCGCGGAAGGAACAAATGAGCTGGCAAAAGTTGTTGCTGAATCTGATTGTTTAAGCCTTATAGGCGGTGGTGATACGGGATCGGCTTTGATTGAGTCCGGGTACGCAGATAAAATGTCATATATTTCTACTGCCGGTGGCGCCTTCCTCGAATTGATGGAAGGAAAAACACTGCCTGCATTTGAAGCTCTTGATAAATGATGTATGATTATCAACAGCTATGTATAAAAAAAGGAGATGGTTTTGATCATCTCCTTTTTTTATACATTAATTTGGACAAAGGTTTTAATGAATTTTATTTGATCTTGTCCAGATATTCATGTCATCTGCTTTCTGTACAAGCTCGTCCCTGAAGTCAGGATGAGATATATCTATAAGGGCCTCTGCTCTTTCCCATGTAGATTTTCCCTTTAATTGAGCGATACCATATTCGGTAACAACATATTGAACGATGGATCTTGGTACAGTAACAATGGCGCCCTGTTTTAACGTTGGCACAATACGTGAATTCATTTTTCCTTCCCTGTCAGTATGAGTTGAGCTCAAGCATATGAACCCCTTCCCTCCATGAGAGCCAAAAGCTCCGAATATAAAGTCAAGTTGCCCACCGGTACCAGACTTATGAGCGGTTCCAACCGATTCAGAACAAACCTGGCTGAACAAATCCACTTCTATGGCATTGTTTACTGCGACAACCTTGTCATTAAGTGATATTATTCTTGGGTCATTAATGTAATTCACTGGATATGATGCACAGGTTGGATTGTGATGAAGAAATTCATATAGCTTGTTTGTTCCCATGGCAAAGGTATAGCTCATTTTAAACTTATCAATGTTCTTCCTGGATCCTGTTACACGACCTGAATTATAAAGATCAACATACGAATCAACCAGCATCTCGGTATGTACTCCAAGATCTTTTATATCACTATCAGCAAGCATTTTGCCTACTATGTTTGGCAAACCTCCAATTCCCAGTTGAAGACATGAACCGTCCTCAATTTCAGCAAGCAGGTGCCTGGCAATTTTTTTATCAATTTCACTTGGTTCAAGAGGAGGAACTTCTGGTAGTGACGAATTTTTACCATCAACTATGTAATCTACGCGTGAGATATGTATTGACTCCTGGTTACCACCAAGACAATAGGGTACATTCCTGTTTATTTCTACTACAATTTTTTTAGCCTTGCTTATTACCCCTGAAGTTACAGAGTTAGCTAAACCATAATTAAAATATCCCCGCGGGTCCATGGGGCCCACCGTCAGGTATACAACATCAAAATCAAGATACTTCCTGATTATTCTTGGTCCCTGATGGTAGGTAACAGGTACATAATTACAAAGATGATTATCATACAGCCGCCGCGAAACAGTGCCAAAATGGAAATCATTTAGAATAAAATGATTTCTTTCGGGGTCTACTTCAACAACTTTAGGTACCTTTGTGTAGCACACACTTCGAATATCAACATTTTCAAGCTCATTTGCTCTTTTTGAAAGTGCCTCATCACACGCTTCAGGAAAAAGAACAAATTCACCATAGAATACCATGTCACCTGATTTGACCAGTTCGGCAGCCTGGTCAGGAGTTATTTTCTTTTTTTGAAGTTCCCAGTTTTCTATATCACCCATATCAAACCACCTCAGCTATCAATATTGTTCATTTGTGCTATACTGTAGCTCGCAATAACAATAAATCTATATAAAATAATATAAATAAATACTTATAGATGCATTATAGAATCATACCATATTAGCATATCTCACATCTTCCATACATCAATTATAGTTTCATATTCATGACATAAAAAACTCCCCGCGGTTTTAATCAACGGGGAGTTCTTCATGTCATGAATATTGCTTATATTTTACATTCCGGGTATACTTGTAAATACACCCCTCGGGTCAACTTCGTTCCTGATTATATCAAGAATTTCCTTATCAGGCATTTCAGTAACTGGAATTTCTCCTTCAGGTTTAAGTAGTTCGAAACCACATGCCGCCTGGCACAACTCGAATTCAACACCTGGTTGCAACGTTTTCACCCTCATCCGTTTTGTCTCAGGTTCGAAATCGAATGTACCTACCTGTGAAACAACCGTGATTGGCCCATTGCCAAGTAACCCTGCTTTTTTTCTTGCGTCACCACCATCGAGAAATCCTGGTGAAGTGATAAAATCAACTTTCTCCACGAATTTTTGTGGTGACTGAAGTCCAACCAGTACCATGTTTTCAGAAAGTGAAGAAAGATCATTATTGCCGCCTGATCCGGTTAGTCGATGATCAGGATTCAGCAGGTCTTTACCGATCTGGTGAGTATTAACATTTCCATACATGTCAATTTGCGCGAAGCCCAGGAATGCCCTGTCAACATAGCCATTATATATCTGACCAAATGAATAAGGCATCTCCAGCACCATTGGTGATTTCCGCCATGTAAACGGGCCGCCAACTGACCATGGCATATCACCTTCCATAGGATCCTGTGCACCTGATTCATACACCATCATAATGTTAGGTGCATGAGTTTTCCGGGCAAGAATGCCAGCTACCATTGGCAATCCGGTACCTATGTATACAACCTCATTGTCATGAATCTGTTTCGAAAGTATATACGCCAGCATTTCTAAAGGGTTCATTGGTTTATCAGTATTACTCATAGAATTCCTCCTGCCATCAATTGATTACTGGATTTTAGTAAAACTTGACCTTGCTCATGTCTTCAGGCCATTCTGTTCCAGTCCATTCGTCATAAGAGAAGTTATAGCCTTCATCTTCATTGTCATATTCAGCAGCTTTTGTCTGTTTACGTGCTTCTGCTATCCACCTGGTGCCACCGAGTTTGTCAATGAATTCAAACTGGTCTTTTGTTTCATGAATCCAGTAGTTAAGGAACTTCTCAAAGTTCTCATCTGATTTCATACCATATCTGAATGCCATTTCCCACCATTGACGTGACCAGTAATAACATCCAGGCATCTGACCGGGTGCAGCTCCATAAGGCAGTTCAACAACAGCATCTACGTAAATGCCGGGTATACAGACACCTTCGCTGCTGTTTCTTATATCAGATTCAGGTACAATCTCTTCGGCAGTAATAACAAGTTTTCGTGTAGCAGCTGCCATGGCAATATCGTTTATTGAAGGACCATAAAACCTTGCATTCCCTTTCTTATCGGCAGCGTGAACATGAATAAATGATACGTCAGGATATATTGCCGGAATAAACATGCATGGATCTTCTTCATTCTTCATGGGATTGTTCATTACTTTAACATAAGGATTATGTCTTGCAATATCAGAACCAAGCAATTGCTTACTGAAAACTCCCGGCATTCCAAGTTGAGCAGCTTTGAATCCCTGTGCCATGGAGCCATGACTCCATTCTGATAATATTGATACCTTACCAGCCTTTAATTGTCGCAGGTAATTTCTATCAATACCACGCATTTCTGCTCCAAGATATGAATTATGTGAATATCTTGCAACACCAGCGTTGATCATGTATGTATGATTAGTGTTGGGTGAACTGCAAAATTGAAGGTTCTTTTTGCCCTGACGTATTACTTCGAAATAACTCTGTATTGATGTCTTTACATAACAGAATCCGCCGTCAGTCATTATATCACCATCTTCTACAAATTCGGCAACTGCCTCTTGAAGTGATATTCTCTTATCGTGTTTATACCTGTCTTTTTTCAGATGTGCCTTTCTGGCACTCTCAAAATCGACAAGACGTTCCAGCGTTGATGTATCTTCGATTTTTAAATTCTTCAGTGCTTCTTTATTAAACTCAAAATTTCCCATATAACTCCTCCTGAAAACGTATGTTGCAAGCTATTGACCGTCTGTATGGTTTTACAATATAGGAAAAAATACCTCCTCTTTCTTATTTGTTATATATAATTCACACATACTTTTTAATTTTGGATTGTCGTATGTGTAAAATTATGTGCTTATTTGAAAAATATGTGAATAATGCGTATATGGATAAAAACTATTATAATTTGTAGTAATAAAATTTAATATAAAATTGTCAAGTATAATGTTCATTAAATTATAAATTATTATATTAAAACAACATACATTATTATTTATATATATAATATCATATATATAAATAATATCAATAATAATGTTAAATTTTAACCATCAATATATAGTATCATAGTGAGTAGATGAAAGTGGGTTTGCTGATTGTGAAAGCAAGTCTTGAAAAATATGTAAATACTCAGCTGTCATGCTGAATAATTACATATTATTCTAAAATGAATAATAATCCTGCATCTTCCCCCGCCTTCGGCGGGGGAAGATGCTCAAATTCCTTTTCATTATGAAGTAAATAATCAATATTTTAGTCATAGCTGAGTAGTTACAAAAATATTTAAATTCGTTCTCTTCTTGATAATATTGTTTCAGGGTCAATTTCGCCAACTGTTTCAAAAATATAATCTGGCTGGTAAGGGTACTTGTCAAGAATATCAAGGGTGGTTACACCTGAAAGAACAAGACAGCAGGTCATACCTGCCTCAGATCCCCCAAGAATATCAGTGTCCATCCTGTCTCCTATCATGAAACAGTTTGCTGAATGGACATTCATTTTTTTTCGTGCCCAGTACATCATTGCAGGATTGGGTTTCCCAAGGAAATACGGACTTACCCCTGTAACTTTTTCAATTGGAGCTACCAGTGCGCCACAGGCGGGTACCGGACCGCGAATGGTTGGTCCGGTAATATCCGGATTCGTGGCAATAAACTTGGCACCTTCCTGTATTAGGAGAGTTGCTTCAATAATACGTGAATAATCATATTCTTCTGTCTCGCCAATAATAACATAATCAGGATTCTTGTATGTTAACCTGATCCCATTTCTTTCAAGTTGTTGTACTAATCCTCTTCCACCGATTACATATGCTGAGCATCCAGGCTTCTGGTATACGAGAAAACTGGCAGTAGCCATTGCTGATGTGTAAAACCTGTCTTTACTGACATCGATTCCAAGATTAAGTAATCGGTCCTGTAATTCTGATGGAGTAAAATAGGAATTATTTGTTAAAAACTGGAATGGATATCCACCCGTTTTCAATTTTTCCACAAATTCACGTGCCCCGGGAATAAGAGTATTCCCCCTGTTAATAACCCCGTCCATATCGATCAAAAAGGATTTTTGGTATCCTCTTTCTTCTCTCATAATACACTTTTCCTCATTATTGATAATAACAGCTTAATATTTACAGGTAAAGTAATTACTCAGCTGTCATACTGAATAATCAAAATTATTATAAAATAAGTAATAACGTTCATTATTCCCGGTATTCAAATAAATTGATCGATTATATCATAAGGGATTATTTTATCTTCTCCATAATAACCTATAGTTTCATTTTTGTCACCATGGAAATCACTTCCACCGGATATCAGAAGGTTATATTTAGTCGCAATTTTTTTGAATATATTAACTTCTTCATCTGTATGCATATGGGCATATACTTCAATACCCTGTATTCCAAGTTTGATACAATCATTTAATATATTTTCGAAATCATGCCAGTTGTGAAAATTCAGTGAAATCGGATGAGCTATAATTGGAATCCCCCTGGAAAGAATGATAAGTTCTATTGCCTTCTCAAGTGATATCTTTTCTTTTTTGATAAATCCGGGTTTTCCTTTTATCATAAAATTTTCAAATATTTCACTGAGTGTGTTCCCATAACCATTTTTTAATAAAACACGCGCGACATGCGGACGACCGAGTGCAGCACCATTTGATTCTTTATAAACTTCATCAAGTGATATATTAATATCGTGATTTTCAAGATCCTTAACAATACGTAAAACCCTTGTCTCTCTTTTTTCTTTAAGGTTTATTATTGTTTCAGTCATCTGTTCTTTAGTGTGATCAATGCCAAGACCAACAAGATGAAAAGAACCATTTGGATAGTCCACACTGAATTCAATACCCGGTATGAAATTCAACCCATCCATTTTTTTTGAATACTGAATTGCAGCATCAAGTCCATCAACTGTATCATGATCAGTTATTGCACAATAAGTTAAACCATTATCAACAGCAAGATCCAGTAACTCTTCAGGTTTCAATAATCCATCAGAAGCTGTTGTATGGCAGTGTAGATCAATTTTTTTCATCAATTTCACCCAGTTTGCATGCATTTGAAATATTTACTTTTTTTATTACATTTACTATAATAGCATCAATCATTTAAAAATAAAATATTATGATACAATTAAAGAGAATATACGATAACAAAAGAGATAAAAGCATCAGGATCCTTGTGGACAGGTTATGGCCAAGGGGTATTTCTAAAAAAGATGCGGAAGTTGATGAATGGCTAAAAGAAATTGCGCCAAGTAATGAACTTAGAAAATGGTATTCTCATGACAAGAACAAATGGCAGGAATTTAAAACCCGCTACAAAAATGAACTTTCAAATAAAGAAGAATTGATAAAAATAATTTTGGAATATGAAAAATATAATAATGTAAACTTATTATATGCTTCAAAAGATAGAAATTATAATAATGCAGTTGTACTGAAAGAATACCTTGAGGAGCACTGGAATGTATAATCTACATCTTCTATCTGTTTTCGATGACAGTAAAAAACAGCTTATTTCTGGCATTCTTTCATCAGTGAAATTGCATTTAATGGTGCGTACCCCTTTGCATCATTATCAAAATAAACATATGTATCTTTGTCCCATTCTCGAATTTTTTCAGCCCAATGTCGTATTTCGTCATTGGTATAACATGACTTATATAGTTTTTTGGACCCATGTAATCTTAAATAAGTAAAATCAGATGTTATGGATTCCAGAAATGGATATTTGCCTGCTGTATCCGAAATACACCAGGCAACATTATACTTTTTCAATAATTCATGTGATTCGGAAGTTGTCCATGTTTCGTTACGTCCCTCTATAACACATCTGTATGAAGATGGTAATTGTTTTAAGAATTCTTCAACCATGTTTTTATTAAATTGTAAAGAAGGTGGCAGCTGAAATAATATTGGGCCTGTTTTTTCAGCAAGGGGATGTAATGATTCAAAGAACATATCAAGGGATTCATGAACTTCTTTAAGTCTTTTTGTATGCGTTATGTAACGTACCGCTTTTACAGACCAGGTAAAATCTTCAGGTGTTTCATCGTACCATTTCTTAAAAGTACTCTGTTTGAATGCACGATAGAAGGTTGCGTTAACTTCAACAGAATCAAATATCGTAGTATAATATTCAAGGCGTCGTTTTTTAGCTAAATCATTCGGATAGAATACGTTATACCAGTGATCATAATTCCATCCTGATGTACCAATACGTATTTTCGGCATGTATTCTTTCCTCGTAGTATTCCTGTTACGTAGAATATAACGAAACCATGCTCTTGTCAATCATGAGGATTGTTACCCTTGGTGGTTTATTTTTTTTATAATAAGCCCCGCCAATAATAGTATTCCGAATACACCAATCACCGGAATAAACGTATGTAGTGAAATTACAAATAATAATGATTTTGCGTATGTTTGCATAGTTATATCAGTAATTAACTGAGGATAATGATTAAAAACAAACCTGGATGCCAGAATAGCAGCACTTGATATAATGATTATTAATAATGATGGATAGATGAGAATACTTTTTATACCGGTAATCTTTTTTTTTCGGCTGGCAGAAGAGAAAAAAAGTATTGATATATATAAAAGTATTAACGCCGGAAGTATGTACATCAAGTATTTACTATATGTTGCAATCTTCATGATTAAAGTGACAGTTTCAGCGGCATCATCTTCCAGCACAAGGTTATCTAAATATATAAGACCATCATTAATTTTTATGCCGGTTTTTCTCAGAATTCTTCTGCCAAAAAATTCACCAAGCCCTGTATTTGAAAATTTAAACATGGTGATAAAAAGACCTCGATTCTGCAGATTATTCATGTTCCTTATCTCGTTCACAAATATATCACTCAGGAGGTGACGAGAAGGTGTTATACCGGTATTATCGTTTTTTATCCATAGGTTTATTGTTATCTCGGGAAACCGTACCCGGAGCATCTGTGCGTTACCAATTGCAGTATCACTTCTGATTATTGAATATACGTTACCGTATATTTTTTGTTTTTCATAGGTAGTAAAGAATTGAATAAGTTTTTCTATCTCTATACGTACAGCATGATCTATCAGCTTTACATTTAAAAGTTTTGTAAGTACCGGATTTAATATTTCAAAATCTGCGTAAAGCCTGCCTGATAAATTGTTACGATGTTTTTGCGCGATATCCCTGGCTTCTTCCTGCTTATCCTCTAGAACATCAAGGGCATCTTCATAATTATCTTCAGCTTCTTCAAGCTTGTCTTCGTATTTCTCAATATTATCTTCATTTGTGTCCCTGTATGTTTTTATATTTTCAATCAATGACGTAACGCGGGCAAGTTCACCTTCCCTGTTCATTTCGAATTGTTTCCTTGTTGGAAATATTTCTTGAGCTTCTTCCCATTCCATTGACTTAAGTTCATTTTTCTGCTCAACAAGGGATTTATATTCATCAGTTTTATTTATATTGTTGAATTCATCTTGCCAGTATTTATAATTTTCAGATATTTGTTTGAACTTTGCTGTATATTCGTTCAGACCTACTTCCCTTTCAATCTCTTCCTGTATAGCCATATTCGTCTCAATATTTTTAACTTCGATAAATGTCGATATTATATCGGTATTTTTTAAAATGCCGGTATAATACTCACTGCGTGTAAAAAGAATTGAAAAGATTAACATAAGTAAAAGAACAGGGATGATAAAAAAGGCTGCGCAATGAACCATGAAAATTACAATGCCCCTGCTTTCATTCTCCCTCTTAATATTTTTTTCTTCATTCTTTACTGTATCTGCCATGAAATGTTCCCCAATGTATATTTTCAATATTTAAGAATATTTATGTATTATATTATTGACGAGATATATATTTTGCCATGATTATAGATTCATTATAAAATAATTTAGTCAACTTATTATTAACCCAATATAAATGTTTTTGTGGAGTACGTTATGAACAAGGAAAATACACTGGTCTTTGGTGCTGATTACTACCCTGAACAATGGGAACAGGAGTTATGGGAGTCTGACGCAAAAAAGATGAGTGAAATGGGACTCACCGAGGTCCGTTTAATGGAATTCGCGTGGAACATCGTAGAGCCACAAGAAGGCAATTATGATTTTTCACTATTCGATGAGGTAATAAGGATATTCGCGTCATACGGTATAAGAACCATACTTGGCACACCAACTGCTACTTTTCCTATATGGTTATACGAGAAAGATCCGGAAGTTATGCAGGTTTACCTGGACGGCAGCAAAAAAAAATTTGGTATAAGAAGACACGCCTGTTATAATGCAGATACATATTTTAATTCATGTATGAACATAGTAGATGTTCTCGCCAAACATTATGGTAACAATCCAAACGTTATCGGATGGCAGGTAGATAATGAGATCGGTCATGAGAGTTCAGATGTTTGTATTTGTGATAATTGTAAAAAAGCTTTCCGAAAATGGCTTCAGAATAAGTATGGAACTATTGAAAATCTTAATGAAACATGGGGAACCGTTTTCTGGGGCACATCATATACTGATTTTTCCCAGGTACCACTTCACACAAAACAGTTACAGTCAATACAAAATCCAGGACTTATCCTTGACTATTACAGGTTCTGTTCTGATTCAGCAGTAAAGTTTATACATAAACAGGTTGATATATTACGTAAACAAGTTAATCCAACGCAATGGATCACCCATAATATCTACAATCCCACCCTGAGTAACGCAATCGACATGGAAGAGATATTCAAAACGATGAATTTTGCTGGATATAATAATTATCCAGTCTGGGGTGACATGGATGAGCCCCTGCCCTATTTCTACAATAGCTGTGTTCTATCATACATCAGGGGAATGAAGGACGCGGAGAAATTTTCTATTTTCGAACAGATATGCGGATTCCAGGGGCACACATGCCTGGGATACCTGCCTCCGGTCAACCAGGTTGTACAATGGACAAACCAGGCCATAGCGCACGGGGCAAACCGAATTATATACTTTCGATGGAGAACTGCTAAATTTGGACAGGAACAGCTTTGTTACGGACTTCTGGATCCTGATAACCACGATACGCAAAGGAAAACTGCTCTTCAAAAACATATACTCGAAAACCGACCGGTTCTGCAGGATATTGCTGAAAGTACCATGGAAACTCCGGCCTGTGTTATCTACGACAAGGACAATGCTAGAATACTCAAAGACCAGTTTTTATCAAAAGGTATTTATTATGCTCCAACCGGTTACCTGCAGGTAGGATACGAGATGGAGATTGCCAGGCATTATGCCCCATATGTTCTTTTTAACATTACAGCAGATGTAAAAAGTACCAGGAATATAGACCTTCAGAAATATTCTATTATCAGTTTACCATTATACCAGATGGTTGATACATCATTCATAACCGAACTTGAAAAATGGGTACGAAATGGCGGCACCCTCATCCTGGGCTGGCGCTCTGGAACACGGGACATGAACAATCACGCGGTTACCTCACTATTGCCCGGCCAATTCGCTGAAATGTCAGGTGTTACAGTAAGAAGATTTGAATCTTTAAACGAAACGAAAGTCAAAATGAGAATAGGACTGATACCCGTAAAGGGTGAAGTATGGGCGGATATTGTTGAGCCGGTAACCGCGAAGACAATCGCTACATATTCGGACAAAAACAAACATTATAGAGGTGAATCCGCTGTTACAGTAAACCGGTTTGGCAAGGGCCTGGTCTTCTATATTGGAACATCCCCCAATGAAGCCGGAATTTTCTTTTTATATCGCAAAATATTTAAGCAGGCCGGTCTAAAGCCGAAATTTTACGGTAACGGGGTTGAAGTAATACACCGGAAAGACAGCGAGGGAAATATCTTTAAGGTTATCATGAATCATACAGCAAAAAAACATCGAATTGGTTTGAAAAGGCTGCAACCCTACGAGATGAAAATAATAGAATAGAGTGAGGTGACGATAGTGAGGTATTTAATAATATTACTCATTGCGGTACTGTTCACATGCGGTTTAAATTGTGCCGGTTTAATGAAAAATGATTCCATAATGTACAATGGATACAAAAGTGATAATATCAATACTTTTTTAAAGGGTTTTGAAGAGGCTGTTGAAAACCATAACACGAAACTGGTTTTAGAATATATAGACAAGGAATACATCGAGGAACAGCTTTACCAGAACCTGGAAGGGAGAAAAGATCAATTTATGAACGAATTGTTCTGGGGATATTTTCATGATATTTCAGATATAACACTATTGATATTTCCAACAGGATTTGAAAATGAAATCGTAAACACTGATACATTACCTTACAGGGTAACCTTTAAAGATGGTAGAGAAAAGAAAGTATACCTCTACATAAAAAAAGTTAACCGATGGAACAGGCATTACGCCATATTCAGTGCACTTGGGTAAATCT
>CAZAOK010000002.1:107349-108429 GCA_964486725.1 uncultured Leptospiraceae bacterium | reverse complement strand
ATTGATGCATGGGAAAAAGGAGGGGTGATAAGCGGGGATATTCCCGGCAGGCTGCGAAACTCCATTGAACCGGCCAGGTTTGACTGGAACCGGATGGCCAGGTATTCTTTCTGGATCGCCGGTATCAGCCTTGCCATCTCGGTGTTCGCTGTACTGCTTGACGAGATAATCATGGCGGTACTGATGGAACTGTTCCGCATTCCTGATATTGTCAGGTCTATTATGCTGGCCCTGGTATCGGCGGCCTTCTATTTCTGGGGATTTAAACGGCGAAAGATAAAACCGGAGAAGTTTTACACAAATGAGTTTCTGCTTTTTGTGGGAGCCATGGTGACCGGTGCCGCTGTAATCTTTCTTGGAAAAGCGGTGGACACAGGGAGCGGGCATTATTCTATTCTTATCCTGATGGCCACCCTGGTGTATCTTGGCATAGGTGGGGCCTTTCCCTCCGTTCCCATGTGGGTGCTGGGGCTGATCAGCCTGGGTTCGTGGTTCGGCACGGAGACGGGGTATGTGTCCGGCTGGGGGGCGTATTTCCTGGGAATGAACTATCCCCTGCGGTTCGTGCTGTTCGGGGCGGTGCTGGTGCTGCTGTCCTTCCTCGTGGGGAGAACCAGGCTGCGACCCCTGGAACGATCCACGTATATTGTGGGATTACTGAACCTCTTTCTTGCCCTGTGGATCATGTCCATATGGGGTAATTACGGGGACATGTCTGTGTGGCATGCCGCGTCGGTGCTGGAAAGGTTTATATGGTCGCTGATCTTTGGTGCGGCTGCTGTTGGCGCCATCGTCTGGGGGCTGAAAAATGACGATGGGATTGCCAGGGGGTTTGGTATTACCTTTCTTTTTATCAACCTGTATACAAAGTACTTCGAGTACTTCTGGCAGGTGTCTCACAAGGCAATTTTCTTTGCCCTGCTGGCCATTAGTTTCTGGTTTGTCGGGCGGTATTCAGAAAGGGCCTTCAACGCGCTGAAAGAAAAGCTTGTGGAGATACCCCAAGAGGATTAAAATATACTTTAAAGATATGTAACCGCCCGCTTCGCTTGATACACGCAGATGAACATAGATGGGTGA
>CAZAOK010000002.1:78338-107249 GCA_964486725.1 uncultured Leptospiraceae bacterium | reverse complement strand
TATGCGTAGTACTACCATACTCATAGCTGCTGCTTTTGTGTTTTTCTGGAACTCCGGGTTTATCGGGGCGGAATACGGTCTTCCGTATGCCCGGCCTTTTACCTTTCTGTTCTGGCGGTATGCCGGTGTAACGCTTGTTATCATGGGATACCTGCTGCTACGCAACAGGCTGAACCGGGTGAAGCCGGGTGTTGCACTGGCAAACGGAGTGGTGGGTATACTGGCACACGGGGTGTGGCTGGCCTGCGTGTTGCTGGCCCTTGATAACGGTGTGCCTGCGGGAATCGTTGCACTGGTGGTTGCCCTGCAGCCCCTGGCCACCGGTGCACTGTCGGGGATTGTGACAGGGGAGCCCACCCCCTTCTACAGGTGGGTTGGTCTTGTAATTGGATTTTCAGGTGTTGTCATCACGGTTGCTGCACGGATTGATTTTAACAGCACCGCATCAATCTTCGGATATCTAATCCCCTTCGGATCGGCACTTTCCATGACAGCGGCCACCCTTATACAGCGGCGGCTTGAGATACAGGACAGGACATACAGGCTGCCGATTGACCTGGCACTCTTTTACCAGGGGCTGGCCACAATGCTGGTGCTCGCTGTTCCGGCATTGTTGTACGAGGGACTGTCAACAAGCTGGGAAACACCATTTATATGGACACTGGGATGGCTGATTGTGGCAGTCTCACTTGGGGCATATGCCCTCATGTGGGTACTCATCAGCCGAATGGACGCAACACGGGTGGCCTCCCTGTTCTACCTGGGTCCCCCGGTTACCATGCTGATGGCATGGATCGCCTTCGGGGACACGGTGCAGGTCTTTGATGTTATTGGCTTGATGGTGGTGCTGGCAGGTATAGTGGTCACATACACCCGTTTGCCTGTAAGTTCGTTTTATAAAAATAAATTATGAAACCGCCCGCTACGCTCGATGAACGCAGATTAACACCGATGATGTGCGATCTTAATTGTTTGAAAAGTGAAGTATGAAATTGTTGAAATCCTGAAAATTGATAATTATAGTATCACGCGGAGGCGCGGGGAACGCGGAAATTTTTCGTACCATTCCTCAGCGTCTTCGCGCCTCCGCGTGATACTAATTGGGTATAAATAATGAGATACAGGTACTCAGGGTTTTCCACGGAGCATGAAGATGGCCTGGCACCTTATCATGAAAGAAAGGTGCGTTTTTGGTTCTGGTTATGAATGAGTGAAAATTCTTACCCGTAACATGTCCTGTTAATTATTATCTTCTTTAGATCATCAGAAAGCTCGTTGAAGTATGCGCAGTACCCTGCCACCCGTACCAGCAGGTAGGGATGCTTCTGCGGGTCTTCGTATGCTTCAAGCAGTATCTCCCTGTTGATGACATTGGGCTGGAACTGCATGCCTCCTTTTTTGAAGAAGGTGCTGATAATAGACGCAAGATTGCGCACCCCTTCATCTCCCTGGAAGAGGGCCGAGTCTATGGTGAAGGTGACGGTGGTGCCGTTGACGGCGTAATCGGTGAAGTTCACCCCGGCGATCGCGTTCAGGGACGACAGCAGGTCCCCCGACTCCATGCCGTAATGGGGGGTGACACTGTTGGCAAGGGGCACCCCGGCAAGCCTTCCCGAGGGGAGTGCGGGGGTCTTCTTCCCGTAGATGTCACTCACATTCAGGGCGTAATAACCGGCAGTATAGGTGCCGTTGCGAGGGGGATTGGGCAC
The DNA here is from genome assembly GCA_964486725.1 of uncultured Leptospiraceae bacterium. Classification (GTDB taxonomy): domain Bacteria; phylum Spirochaetota; class UBA4802; order UBA4802; family UB4802; genus M55B154. Next base: position 105,540 of record CAZAOK010000002.1, on the reverse strand, counting down.
CGACTCAAGGGCGTTGTTGTAGATGCACATGACTTTTGTGACCCACTCTGTTGCTTCAACTGAAGAATCGTCACCGAACTTGGGTACCGAAAGTAGTGCCCGGTGTACCTTGCTGAAATGCTCGCCCTCAAAATTGTTATCAATGGCATCGATTACTTCTTCAAGCGAGTACAGTTTTTTTCGGAATACCACCTCGTTAATGGCATATAGTGAATCGGCCACGTCGGTTACCCCTATCGCCTGTATGCCGCTGCTGTTGAAGGTGGTGCCTCCCTCGTAGACGTCCTTTCCGCTTTCTATGCATCCCCTGAAAAGGGAGGAGGCAAGGGGGGTGGTAAAGTTCTCACGAAGTTTTTCCTCGATATGCTGATGGTCGGCAAGTATGGAACCGGCAAGGAAGTTCAGCCGTTCCTGGAAGCGTTCAACCAGTTCGTCTATGGTTGCTGGTGGATTGTACTCAGTCATGATGGTATCTTTCAAAAGGCCTTCCCGGTACTTTTTATACTGTGACCTGATAAAACGAGAGAGGAAATTGTTTCCTTTGAAATTGTAGTCAACGAACTTTGTAAGAAGCTTTTCCCGGCGTTCTTTCTTTCCGAAGTTCCACAGGTCACGGGTATCACCTTTTAAGGCCTGGAGGAAGGGCAGTGCAAGGTTCATGTTGGCACAGTCGGTATTCCCGAAATGATCATCCGATGCGTTGGGTTCAACGCAGCCTACGATGGAGTAATTTCGTGCGTTCTCCAGTGTGGTGGGGTAGTGCTTTTGCAGTGAATCGATGTATATGGTATCATTAAAAAGCTCGGGCATTGGAGATCCGTTGATGTATACCCCGGCGATACGGTGAAGGTATTCAGCCGGGCTGTTCGGGTGTATGCGGGCGGTCATGTTGATGGCAAGGGGCTGGAGTTCACAGGCGTCCAGCAGCATGTAGGTGAGGTCATTGGTTGCATCGTTGCCCTCACTGTCTATACCGCCAATGGTAAGAGACTGGTCTGTGGACAGGGTCTCAAAGAGCTTGCTGATATTAAGGTATGAGTCACCGTCGTTTACCAGTATGGCCTCGTCCATCTTGAGCACGAAGAGTCCCAGCAGTTCCCTGGCCTTTTCGTATGTGATGAGGCCGGCGTCCCTGTCTCTTTTGTAATAGGGATAGAGTATTTGATCCAGCCTGCCGAAGGACACCGCGTTCTCGTATGACTCCATGCACAGGGCTACCTGTAAAAAGGTGATGCACTGCAGGGCCTCGTGGAAGGTGCGTGCGGGGTTCTTCGGTACATGGCTGCATATGCCGGCCATCTGCTCAAGCTCCGCCTTTCGTTGGGGATCCGTTTCACGTCCTGCCATATCTGTAAGGGCCTCTGCGTATCTCAGGGCGAATGCCTCGAGGCCTTTCAGTGCCGTGATGGCACCCTGGTAGAAGTCACGGTTGTTACGGGGTTTTGTCTCCATCGCGGTTTCTATCTCTTTTATGATACCGCTGGTGCCAAGTTCAAGCAGGCGGTCAAAGTTCACGATGAAATGGGCGATGGCTGCCATGTTGTTGTTGAAGCCGGTGTTCATTTCCGATGAACGGGCAACGGTCATCATGAGGTCATTAAAGGTGGGGTTCACCTTTCGCAGAAGGCCGTGTTTCCACCAGAAGGGGAATATGCGAAAATAAAAATACAATTTGTCTTTTAACGAGATCTTGAATGAAACGGGCTTTTGCCGGTTGATCTGGTGAAGGATGCTGATGAAAAGCACCCCGTAATGTTCTTCCCATACCTGGCCGCCAACACGTTTAGAGGTGAAGTTGCCAACCAAAAGCTCGTCAGGGTACACCTTTACCAGTTTGTTTTTCAGCACGTAAGCAAGGCGTTCTGCCCGGTGAATGGGAGTTGGCTTTTTAAAGCCGTTTTTGCGGTAATACCGGGTTTTAAGTTTTGATGACTCTATGCAGAGGCTGCGGCCGCTTTCCCGTATGGCTTCCTGTACCCTGTACACACGGTCTGTGAAGCGGGCCTGTTTTCTGCCGTAGTTCAGGTCATGGCATTCGGCGCTGATGCCCAGGAACCGGAGAAGGTCTACCGCTTTTTTTACGCATTCCAGGCTTTCTTCCCCGGTAATGTTCAGCGGTTGCTGCTGCAGGCCCAGCCGTATGGCCTTATCCTCGTACATGTTGTGATATTTCAAAATCTCAATGGATGGTATGTTTACTGAACGCAAAAATTCTGCGGCCTCGCAAATGTTCCGCTCAGAATCATTATGGCACGGCACCATCACCATGCGGAATTTTATGGCGGCGCCAAGCTCTATGAGCTTTTTGATGTTCTGGTGGATAAGGACGCTGTTTTGCCCGGTGAGTTTTGCATGCAGCTTGTCGTCGCCAACAACCTTCAGGTCAACCAGGAAGAGGTCAACAAAGGGCGCCACTTTTTCTATTGTGTTCCAAGGCACATGTAATGAAGTTTCAACTGACACGTGTATGTGTTCAACTTTAAGCAGCTGCAGAAGATGCACAAGGCTGTCGGCATCCTGCAGGAGGGGGTCGCCGCCGCTGAGGGTCACCCCGCCGCTGGTTGAATGGTAGTATTCCCTGTCCCGTTTCACAACATCCATGATGTCCTCGATGGTGTAATGGCCGTGAGGAGCAAGGTCGGGACGTAGGGTGAGGGCCTCGGGGTTCTGGCACCACAGGCAGCGGAGGCCGCATCCCTGGAAGAATATGGTGGTGCGTATGCCCGGGCCGTCATGCACGCAGGTGCGCTGCAGCTGCAGCACATTTAGTTTCGTATTATCGTCTGCCCCTGTTTCTGCGGGGATTGATTTTTCACCATTAGTTGTTTGCTGGATTTGAAGGGTTTCCATCTGTAACTCCTTTGTTATTCGAGTGCTGCCAGGTCTCGCTTGTAATATGTACCGTCAGTACATATTAGCTATTTTTAAACCCGTCTGGTCAGTATGTCAAGTTTTTTTTGAAGTTTTCCAGGTATTTTGATTTGAAAACAGGTGAATATCACAATAGTATAAATATTATAAAGGTAACAGAGATACTGGATATCCATGAGTATATAAATGTTCCCAAGATGAAGACCCATATTCAAACAACTGTCTCGCGGGTGCAAAAACCAGAAAGGGCTGCTGGACAGTAATACAAAGAAAAGGTTTCACCGGAACATTGACCTTCACAAATCTGTCATGATGCTTGCTGATGCTATACAACCCGACCTTGTGATCACCGACGCAATAATGTCAAAATAATTAAAATACCTGAAAGTCTTTTTATCAATCAGAACGATTAACAGTGTGATCAGAACAAGCCCGCCTGGAATGGATAAATGATCTGTTTGACAAAAGCTGCATATAATGTATTATAACAATAATACGGATAAATTCATATACAGGTAAAAGATATGAAAACAGGAAGGCGTTACCTGATAGCAGGTGTAATTATGGCGCTTATTCTGCTGGTGTTCGTGGTTGTTTTTTTTATCAAACCCGCGGATAATGGCAGTGAATATGATCCTTACTTTTCCCGGATGAATTTACTTTTAAAAGCAGAACAGGTTCCCTCTCCCATCATAATAATAGACATGAACAGGCTGGATGAAAATATTAACCAGGTGAAGAACAACATCCATCCGCCGCAGCAGTTTCGGCTGGTTACCAAGTCTATTCCTTCCCTGTATATCATCAGGTACATACTGGGTAAAACAGGAACCAGGCGGCTAATGGCATTCCATCATCCCTATATCAGCATCTACCTGCAGGAACTGGGGTATGATCTTGATATCCTGCTGGGAAAACCAGTTCCGGTAAATGCGGCACGGAAGGTTTTTGAGCGAACGGGGTATGCACACCGGAAAGAAACAGCCAGTGCTGTTGCATGGCTGGTGGATACACCGGGCAGGCTTACCCGCTACCTGGACCTTGCAAAGGAGCTGCAGCAGAAGATACGTGTAAGCGTTGAGCTTGACGTGGGGCTGCATCGGGGCGGTGCAGCTACTATTGAGGAACTGGATGCCCTTCTTGCCATTATCGATGCCAACCGGAAGTACCTGCGGTTAGATGGTTTTATGGGATACGATGGGCATGTACCTTATATTCCCGTTATACTGGGTTCACGTGAAAAAGCGGTAGAAGGTGCCCTTAAAGATGTAATGGAAAAATACGGCAGTTTTGTTCACTACCTGAAAGAAAAATATCCACGTCTCTATGATAACAATCTCACCTTCAACTCAGGTGGCAGTAAGACATATACATTGTACGGGAAGGAGAATCCGGTAAATGATCTTGCCATAGGAGGATGTATACTGAAATCAACCACTTATGACCTGTTTACACTCGATGATCACCTCCCGGCAATATATATAGCAACCCCGGTGCTGAAGATCCTTGATAAAACAGAGATACCCTTTGCCGAATGGCTGTATACATTGTTCGCCTGGTGGGACCCCAATACTGAACAGTCCCTGATAATATATGGCGGGGGATGGGCGGCCGATTACGTGAATCCGCCGGGGCTGCAGAGTAATCCCATATTGTCTGACCCTGATAATGAGAACCTGATGCCCAACCAGTCCACCGTGAATGCGTCAGGAAGAGTGCAGCTGGATGTGGGAGATTTCGTGTTTTACCGGCCACGGCAGACAGATGCCATGTTCCAGTTTGCCGAGTATTATCTTGTCCGTGACGGGAAAGCAGTGGGTAGATGGAAACCGGTAGTACGAAGATACTGATGTATAAAAGAATTATCGCCCGGGAATGCCAATGTACCGGGAAGTTCGTTTCATGAATTCGCTATAGGGTTTGCCGTATTTCCGGAGCAGAAAGGATTCTTCTTTCAGGACAGACCAGTGAATAATGCCGATCCATGCAATAGAAATTGCCATGAAGGTAATACTGATAATGGATTGGGACCAGCCCATTACGTTGAGGCCGGTTATCAGCAGTATCCCGCCCACGTACATGGGATTGCGTGAAAAACGGTAAATACCCTCAGCATTAAGTCCTCCGGGTGAACTGGCGAAGGAATACATGGCAACCAGGTTCAGCAGTACACCTGTGATGAGGATTGAAATTCCAGTTGTAAACAAGGGGCCGCTTTGTACCGGGATAAAAACTGATAAGACCAGCAGCAACAAAACCGGAGCCTGCCCCACAAGGATCATTTGGAATTTATTAAAGTAACTGTAGAGCTCAGGGTCCTCTATGGGGGTACCACGTTTTTTATCTGCCCATATCATTGATGCCCAGATTATGGCGTATGCTGTGACAAAGTAAATCCAGAGATTGGTTAAAGCCGGTGTAGCATTCATGTGTTATCTCCTGCCGTTTATTTCTTCCGTGCGACTGCAAAGACAAGGGGGATCAGGTCATTTATTATTTCAAATGTTACTATATCAAATCCATTTGTTTGAATAAAGTCTTTAAAAGAACCGGTTGACCATTTCTGGTGTGCCCTGAATCCCACGATGGACATTATTGCTGAAACCATCCTTGTAAAAAAGCTGTTCCCGTGGCAATAGGTTGAGGCTATCAGGATGCCGCCTGGTTTAAGTACCCTGTGCACGGATCGCAGGGCCTCTGCCGGGTCCATCATGACGTGCAGGGTATTGGAAGCAATTGCCACGTCATATGCAGCGTCATCAAACCCCAGGTTGTAGGCGTCTTCAACCGAAAAAGAAACATTATCCAGATGGCTTTCTTCGAGTTTCTTCTGTGCAACCTTTATCATTTCCGTGGATATATCACATCCTTTAACTGAACCAGCGCTGTCTGCAATTGCCAGTGATATAATACCCGTTCCCGTTGCGATCCACCATGGACGCCTCCATTTATGCGCAGGAATGAAATATTTATTGAGTTGAAGTGAAGAATATTACTTCGGTTTACTTTTCTCTGATTCCAATTCTGATTCTGATAACGGAATTTCAAATTCCCGGGTTTCAGGTTTTATCGTGTCAATAATTGACGCATGGTAATGTTCTTCCTGTAGTCCCTTGTACAGGCTGTAACACATTATCAGCAACACGAAGGTAAATGGCAAACCCGTGGCAATTGATGCACTTTGCAGGGCAATCAGGCCACCACCCATGAGAAGTGCTGCCGCACAAAGACCTTCTGTAACTGCCCAGAAAACTCTCTGTGGAACTGGTGAATCCAGTGTACCTCCGGAGGTCAGGTGATCAACTACCAGCGAGCCTGAATCTGACGATGTAACAAAGAAAATAGTTACCAGCAATATGCCAATGATTGAAGTAATTTCAGTCAATGGATAATGTTCCAGCATGAAAAACAGGGCGGTGGAGACTTCTTTGTTAACAGCACTGGCAATATCAGCAACCCCCGTTGTCTGCAGCCAGAGGGCTGAGCCACCAAAAGTGGACATCCATAGAAAAGAAAGCAGGGTTGGAATTATCATGACTCCAAGAATGAATTCACGTACAGTGCGACCCTTTGATACCCTGGCGATGAACATCCCTACAAAAGGAGACCAGGATATCCACCAGCCCCAGTAGAATATTGTCCACGGGTTTTGCCAGCTGCTTCCTTCAGCACCATGGAAAGCCTCGGTCCAGAAACTGAGCTGCGGGAAATTTTGTATGTAGAATCCCAGGTTTTGTGTGAATGCTTTTAAAATATATACTGTCGGACCGAAAATTAAAAGGAATATCATGAATATGCCGGCCATGTACAGATTAACGGTACTCAGCATTTTCACACCTTTATCCAGGCCTGCTACTACGGAAAGAACGGCAAAAAAAGTTATCACTCCAATGAGCAATACGGCATATTCCGTTCCGGTTGGGAAATTGAAGAGGTAATGAAGTCCCGAAGATACCTGCTTTACTCCAAGACCAAGCGAGGTGGCAAGTCCAAAAAGGGTGGCAAGTACTGAAAGGATATCGATTATATTTCCCCAGAAACCATATATTTTTTCTCCAAGGAGCGGATAGAATATTGATCGGATTGTAAGAGGCAGTCCCCGGTTGTAGGCAAAGAATGCCAGGGACAGGCCCACCAGGGCGTATATTCCCCAGGGATGCACTCCCCAGTGAAAATACGTCAGTCCCAGTGCCACCTGTGCAGACTGTGCTGACTGGGCAGGAATATCGAACATGGGAGAAGGTGTCATGTAATGAAATACAGGTTCGGCAACACTCCAGAACATCAGGCCGATACCCATGCCGGCGCTTATGAGCATGGCATACCAGCTGAACGTGTTGAATTCGGGCAGGGCGTCCGGACCGCCAATCACTATTTTCCCGAACCTGCTGGATGCGATCAGTATCATCACTATCACAAAAAAATTGGCCGCAAGTATGTATAACCAGCCGAATGTATCGCCAATAGTATTCAGTAAATTCTGAAAAAAAGAAGCAGACTGTTCCCTGTAGATAAGTGTTAATGCAATAAAAAGAATAACAAGCCCTGCAGCAACCAGAGACACCTGGGGGTGAATGTCAAAACCGAATCCTTTCCAGTTGCTTTCTCCGGGTTTATGGCCCTGTGACTCATCGTAAAAACTTGCCCTGGGGATTATCTGTAAGCCACGAAACGGTTCTCTTTCTTTTATTGCCCTGGTTTTCTGTTTTTCCCAGTGTTCCCTGGCTATTTCGAAAGCTTTCAGCTGGTAGCTTCGCTCCTTTTTCTGTTTTTTGCGTTTTTTCTTTTCTTCAGGCATGATATTACCCCCGGTTTGAAAAAATGCATATGATTGATAATACTATTCCAGAATGAATAAGATTACAAGCTCTAAATCATAATGTTTTGCATGTTGATAAAATATTGCTTGATGTATTTGCAAAAGTGACCATTAATATATGGCAATTCTGGATCATGGTATAAAGATGATAATTAAAATCCTTGGTAACGGTGGGGCTATAAACGACGGATTACCCTATAACGCGTTCATGGTAGAGAATACCCTGCTGGTAGAAACTCCCCCTGATATCATGAACAGCCTGTTCAGGGAACATGTTCCTGTTACCGGTATCAGGATTATTTATATATCACACTTTCACGGTGACCATTATTTTGGTCTCCCCTTTCTTCTGCTTCGTGTATTTCTTGATACGCTGTATTCCCGAACAAGGGAGAGCCTTACCATTATAGGGCCGCCTTTAATTAAACAGAAGGTGGATGATATCTGCAGGCTGGCCGTTGGGATTGAACACCCGTTGTTACGGTGGATGGATCAAGTGCTGACCTTTGTGCAGATATCAGAAGAAGCAATACCGGTTGATAATGATACATATATTTCATCTTTTCCCATGAATCATTTCATCGAAACATGGGGTTTTACATTCTTCAACAGGGACAGGGCCCTGTTTTCCTATTTTGCGGACACCACCTGGGATTACTCTTTACTTGACCAGGTATACCTCTTCCCAAAAGTCATTATTGCTGACTTGAACGGTGAACCCTCCGACCCGGTGAAAGTGCACATGTCGGAGGAAGACCTGGTGGAGAAAGCATTGCCGGTAAGCGGAGAGAAGATCATGTATTATGGCACACACCTGAAGTACCAGAAGGAATCGGAGAATGAATATATACGGTATACCAGGCCGGGAGAGGTAATAGAGTTATAGTTTATATTGGTAAAATAAAAAATAAGGAGCATGTTTATGGCAAGATCACCAGTAGAAGATATTTATAATTTTGACAGGGAAACAGAAATACAGAATGACAGGCTCACGGATTTTCTCATAAGGACGGGGCAAAAACTCTACAGCATACCGAAAGTAGTATTCATATCAGTATTAGTATCCGAAGTAATTGCCTTAACGATAATTTATTTTGCCTGTGTGTATATTTTTAAAAACCATAATATATGGTCATATATCATTACCTTTATAATTACCTTTGTATGTGCTGCTACGATACCGTTGCTTGTTGGCATCGTTTTAAAAAGGTTCACCGACCTTGTGGCAAAGCAGAAAGCGATTATTGAAAGGGAAAAGAGCATGAGTGACAGGCTTTTAATGAACGTGCTGCCATACAAGATCATAAGTGACCTGAAGCAGTACGGAGAAACAAAACCGCAACTTTTTGAAGATGTTACGGTTTTCTTTTCAGATTTCGTAGGGTTTACCAGCATGTCTACAACTGTTGAACCTGACCACTTGATCTCCGAACTGAATGATATTTTCACACGGTTTGATGAAATCATGATGGAAAATGGGTGTGAAAGAATCAAGACAATAGGCGATGCCTTTTTAAGTGTAAGCGGCATGCCAGATCAAAATGACAAGCATGCAGAGAACATGGTGCGGGCTGCAGTTGATATCATTGATTACCTTGTGGAAAGGAATGAAGAAAGAGAACTGAAATGGCTGGTCAGGATCGGCATACATACCGGCCCGGTTGTTGGCGGTATAGTTGGTGTATACAAGTATATTTACGATGTCTTTGGTGATACCATCAACACGGCAAGCAGGCTGGAGTCGTTGAGTGAACCTATGAAAATTCATATTTCCCAGTCAACAGGCAGTTTAATAGGGAAAGGTTTTATGCTGAACGAATTGCCTGAAATTGATGTGAAAGGAAAAGGAATAATGAAAACATATTATGTTAGCCGGGATCAATCCGGGGGATGAAACTATGAAAAGACATAAGTTCATTATACTATTTATCCTGATGATGTTTTGTTCCGGGGGGTTTGCCCTGGTACAGGTGAATACCAAAGCCCCTGATTTCCACATTATGGACGGGAATGACAGGTGGCTGACCATTGGTGACCTGAAGGGTAAAGTGGTAATCGGTTTTTACGAACACAGGTCTTCAGTTGAGAAGAATCAACTTCTAAAAGATGAACTGAATGAATACAAAAAGCAATGGTCACAGTATTCAGAAGGTAACTCATTCAGCCTTGCGGTGGTTGATGCCAGTGAAGCTAACCTGCTTAGCAAATGGGTATGGAAGAAAAAATTCAGGGAAAAGTCACGTGAACTTGGTATAACCGTTTACGGTGACTGGGATGGTTCCATGAAAAGAGCTTACGGTATACCTGCTGAAGAATCGGTTTTCATGATAATAGATAAAAAGGGAATTCTGCGATATCGTTATGCCGGCATGGTTCCTGTGAAAAAATTCAAAAAAATCAGGGGGATAATACGTACACTTGTACGGTAATAACCTGCCATGTATATAACACGGCGGCCTTTACAGCCGCCTTTCCTGTTTTATACCCACTTGTTTGATGGATAATTTTTTAATAAACTGTCCCCGCCTGTAACATCGGGATGGAATACCTGGGAGATTAAAACCATGGATGAATTACTGGAAAGTCTTCGGGACGATCTGAAAAAGAACAGTGAAGAGAAAGTAAGACTGTCAGGTGAAAGATATTTTAAAGAACATGTGGCCCTGTACGGTGTAAAAACCGCTGTTGTCAGGAAAATTTCCAGTGAACATTTTAAGACCATCAGGAACATGGACAAGAAAAAGATATTTTCCCTGTGTGAAAAACTCTGGCAGTCGGGTATTATGGAGGAATCATTTGTTGCCTGCCACTGGTCATATGCAGTGAAGAAGCAATATGAACCCGGGGATTTTGCTGTATTCGAAAAGTGGGTACATGAATATGTGAGCAACTGGGCAGCATGTGACACACTCTGCAATCATACGATCGGAACTTTCATAGAAATGTACCCGGTTTACCTGGAAAAACTGAAGGGCTGGACGGGATCAAAAAACCGCTGGGCAAAGCGTGCTTCGGCAGTGTCCCTTATCGTACCTGCCAAAAGGGGAATGTTCCTTGAGGATGTATTCCAGATTGCTGATGCGCTGCTTAAAGATGATGATGACCTGGTACAGAAGGGATATGGCTGGATGCTGAAGGTGGCCAGTCATCAGCATCAGCAGGAGGTCTTTGAGTACGTGATGAAACACAGGGCTGTTATGCCCAGGACGGCACTCAGGTATGCCATTGAGAAGATGCCGAAAGACCTTCGGGCCAGGGCCATGGCGAAGTAGGATGTAAAGTGTTCTGACAAAAAAATAGAATTGAGATCAAACACTTCCCGGTATAATATCATGTACATGTAATAATTCTGTTTTCATACTAACTGGTTCAGTTTAACACAGGAGGTATACATGGCCAAACCGGAAAAACTCTTCATAGAAAGATTCTTTAAGCAGGAATCAGCCGGTGGTCTTATTCTGATAGCAGCGGCCCTGGTTGCTGTTATCATGGCAAATACACCGCTGTTTAAGTATTACATGATGTTGATCGATACGCCGGTGGCAATACAGGTAGGGGCACTGGCAATAGACAAGCCGCTCTTGCTGTGGATAAATGACGGTTTGATGGCGGTCTTCTTTTTTCTTGTGGGGCTGGAACTGAAACGGGAGTTCCTTGAGGGTGAACTTTCAAAGTTAAGCGATATAGTGCTGCCAGGACTCGGGGCCATCGGTGGCATGGCCGCGCCTGCTGCCATATATATTTTTATCAACAGAAATGACCCGGTGGCCCTCCAGGGATGGGCAATACCGGCTGCAACGGATATCGCCTTTGCCCTGGGAATACTTGCCCTGCTTGGTTCGGCAGTGCCGAAAAGCCTGAAGATTTTTCTTACATCAGTCGCCATATTTGACGACATCGGTGCTATACTGATAATAGCCTTTTTCTATACCAGTAAAATCTCATTGGCGGCACTGCTTGTTGCACTGGTGTGTATTATGGTATTGTTTGTCATGAACAGGCTGGGTGTTGTTGAGAAAAGTCCCTATGTCCTGGTTGGTATAGTGATGTGGACCGCACTTCTCAAATCAGGTGTACACGCAACTCTGGCAGGAGTGATGCTGGCCATGTTCATCCCCAACACGGTGAAGGACAATCCGGGTGAATCACCACTGAAAACACTGGAACATGACCTGCATGCCATAGTAGCTTTTGCCATCCTGCCCATCTTTGCTTTTGCTAATTCAGGTATCAACCTCAAGGGAGTTGGTGTAGAACAGCTGCTGCATGGTGTACCGCTGGGCATCGCCCTGGGGCTTTTCGCAGGGAAACAGCTGGGGGTTTTTCTCTTTTGCTGGGCAGGGATTAAGATGGGTCTTGCCGTTTTACCCGAAGGGATGAACTGGAGATCCCTGTACGGGACAGCGGCCCTGTGTGGTATTGGATTTACCATGAGCCTTTTTATCGGTTCACTGGCATTTGAGGAAACTGGTGTCAATCTTCTGTTCGATGAGCGGCTGGGTATTATCATTGGCTCACTGGCATCAGGGGTAACGGGGTACATGTTGCTCAGGTACAGTCTTGCTGCATCAAAGAAAAAGCAAAACCATGGAAGAACATAGAAAAGGGGGATGATCATGGAAAAGAAAGTAGTGCTGGTTGCATTTAACGGGGAAGCAATGTGTTTTGTGCACGTGCTGCTGAACGCCCTGGATATGGCGGAAAAAGGATACGATGTAAAGGTGGTGATTGAAGGGAGTGCCACAAAAACAGCTGTTGAAATGAGTGATCCCGAGAAGCCATTCGGAAAGCTGTACCTGCAGGTAAAAGAAAAGGGGTTGATCGATTGTGCCTGCCAGGCGTGTTCTTCCCAGATGGGGGTTCTCGATGAAATCAAGGATCAGGGGCTGCCCCTGTGCAGTGACATGAAAGGTCATCCTTCACTTGCCAGGTACATGGAGGACGGATACAGGGTGATAACTTTTTAGAAGGAGTAGAGTATGTCCATTATGATGAAAATCATTACAGGTATTGCAGTGGTAACGGCCATGCTGATTATCATTATACTGGTAATGGCCGTAATACATGACAGGGAAATTTCGGCTAAGGTTGAAACCCTCAAATCCATTGATAAAGACAAAAAAGGGGGCAGGGTGGATTTTTCCAGGCTGAAAGGTCTTCCCCGGCCGGTGCAACAGTATTTCAGGATGGCACTGAAGGACGGGCAGCAGTACATACACATGGCGAAAATTGAGCAGGAAGGTGAATTGACCACTGCACCTGAAGCAGAGAAGTTTTTACCGTTTACTGCCACTCAGCATGTAAATGCCATTGATCCAGGATTTGCCTGGAACGCAAAAATATATATGGCACCAATTCTGCATATTCGGGTGGTTGATTCATATCTTGACGGGAAGGCAGGTGGGAAAGTGATATTGCAATCCGCTTTTACCGTGGATTCGCAGAAGGGCACTGACAGGCTGAACAGCGGTGCCCTGTACCGGTACCTTGCCGAGGGTGCCTGGTATCCAACCGCACTTTTGCCTGAAAACGGGGTGACATGGACAGCCATTGACGAAAACAGGGCCCTTGCTACACTTTCGGATTCGGGTATTACAGTTTCAGTGGAGTGTTCCTTCAATGATGCAGGTGAGCTGGTTAAGATATATACTACCGAAAGGTACGGGCATTTCGATGGGGAATACAGGCAATACCCGTGGGAAGGGCATTTCAGCAATTACGTTGAAAAAGACGGCATGATGATTCCCTCAAGGGGCCAGGTTGGCTGGCATCTTCCCGAAGGGTTCTGGCTATTCTGGAAGGGACAGATACAGGAAGTAACCTACCCCTGTGCAGGAAAATAAACTCAATAGTGAAGGATTAAAGTTGAATGCTTCGTGAATCAACAAGGGTTGGACAGAAAGAAGACGGTGTATTCCGCAGTTGGTTTCATGATGATTTCTTTGATCTCATAGTCTGGTACAGGGATGATGACCTCTCGGTAAAGGGTTTTCAGTTATGTTATGATGGTACAGAAGACCGGTATGCCATAACCTGGCATAAGGAATACGGATTTTCCCACGACATGATCGACGAGAGCAGGTCTAAGGGCAACATTCCCGGCTCCCCGGTGCTGATGGTTGATGGAGAAATTGATTTTAAGAAGATAATTGCTGAGTTCAGGGAACGGAGCAACAGTATTGATAGCACGGTAGTTGAACTTGTAATTAAGATTCTCAATACATACAGTGAACAATAGAGGGCCGCGTCCTGGCGGCCTTAAATAGTATTATTATTGACATAATTATTATCCTGTTATATGTTCACGAAATAGATATATTATTCATTCCGATATATTGTTTCACCCTTCAAGAAGGTATGAAACAATTAAAAATCAATGGAGGAACATATGAAGCAGGGTTTACGTGTGAATTTTCGCATGCGCAAAACATTCCTTTCATTACTTACCATGGTGATAATGGCTGGGAGCATTTCCATGGCTCATGCGGACGAGGATATGTACAGGGTTTTCATGAACATCACCCAGGGTAAGGGTGACAGTGAGCTTTTTGAAAAACTTAATTCCAGGGCAAGAAATCTTGACTGGGACAGCGCGAAGGAAGTTGAGTTTGAAGGTAATCTGCGGCTTCTTAAAATGGAGGATGCGACTGAAAAAGATGAGAAACTGTACATGGTACGCAGTATAGAGGATGAACTGTACCTGCTCTCTCTCCCTCCAGAAAATGCCTCGGAAGACCTGAAGGAAAATTATTCAGGACTTGACGAGATGCTTGGAAATAAATTTCTCTTCAGCCTAAATGTTGTAAAGGGCGAACTGGAGGGAAAAGAATATAATTTCGCGCGATTAGAACAAAAACCGTTACGAACAAAGCTTGATCGAATCTTTAAAATTTCAATAGTATTGATGCTCTTTTTCGTAATGGTTGGGATGGGACTTACCCTGACGGTTGACGATTTCAAACGTGTTTTTCAAAAACCGAGGGGCATCATCACGGGAGCTTCGTTACAATGGATCATAATGCCCCTTGTTGCAGTTGGACTGGGAAGAATTCTTGGCTTTTATGAAACATTTCCATTTATTTTTGTGGGTATGGTTCTCATATCGGCAAGTCCGGGTGGAGTAACCTCGAATCTGATGACGTATTATGCCAAAGGGGATCTTGCGCTTTCAATATCCCTTACGTCATTTTCAACAGTATTGTCGTTATTTTTCACTCCCTTTCTCCTGGCGTTATACTGTGCCAATGTTCCGGAAGTGACCATACCTGTTGCACTCATTGTGCAGACGATTATAATTCTTGTTATAATACCGCTGGCTGTCGGTATGACTGTACAGGCCCGCGCCCCGAAACTTGCCAACAGGGCAACACCTGTTTTTTCAATACTGGGCATTATCGCACTGCTGTTTCTCATAATCGCGGGTATACTCAGTAATATAGAAGTGTTTTCAGATACAGAGCGTTATGGTTTCAAGTTCTATAGCATGGTCTTTATACTTACTCTTATGGGAATGCTGGTAGGTGTATTTATCCCCAAGTTGTTGAAAATCAGCAATTACCAGGTGAGGGCAATATCCCTTGAAACAGGGCTTCGTAATGCGTCTCTTGCAATGGCGCTTGCCCTTCTTATACAGGACTACATGGGTGATTTTTACAGTTCCATGTTTGTCACGTCAGCCATGTTCGGATTGCTGATGTACGTGGCGGGTTTTGTGTCAATATGGTTCTATAATAAATTTCTTCCGATTGAAGGTGAACCGGAATGGGAGATGGAACTCTCTGCCGAAGATGAAGTTGCCGGCTAGCGTCTCACGCACAGAAATTATTACTCCTTGACAGGACAACCTTTCTGTGTGAACAGTTATAAATAGTTGGTATATTCAATGTGAAGTTATGGAGAAAAAGAAGATGAATATTTATGTTGGAAATCTGTCGTATAATATGACAGATGAAGACCTGGAAAAATTGTTCCAGGAATTCGGCACCGTCTCAGAAGGTAAAATTATTACTGACAGGGACACAGGCCGGTCAAAAGGTTTCGGATTTGTTGAAATGCCCAACCAGGCAGAAGGTGATGAAGCAATCAAGGAACTGGATGGGAAAGAGATCGACGGCAGAAACATTAAGGTAAACGTAGCAAAACCCAAGGAAGATAGACCGCGTAGAAGAGAAAGATATTAAGAACTGTATTTTGTTTATTCTTCTTTCCGTCCCGAAGGCTTATTTTGGTTTCGGGACGGAATCAGTTTAGAAAGCAAAGCACACAGCTAAGGATGGAAAATTGGACAAAAAAAACTATAAGTATGAAAAGCGTCAGAAAGATATTGCCAAGAAGAAAAAGCGGGAAGAGAAACTGCAGAGAAAGATCAACAAAAATGCTGGTGCCACTGATGGAGCTTCTGAAACAGTCAGCGATGGCAATGAAATTGAAGAAAATGAAGAAAACACAGAAAATCAAGATAAAACTGACATGTAATGCTATACTGGTAGTATCCTCATAAAGAGCTAAATTGATATAGGTTACCCTCTCTCCATTGTTTCGTGAGTAACAATTGAAATCTACGGATAAACTGAACTGTAAAAAAGTATAGTATATACCCGTTGTAGTGTAATAACCCCTGTTCACTTATAGCTCCAAATACAATTCAGGAAAAAATAATGGATCTACAGAAATTTCAAGAACTCGGACTCTCCGAATCAATCCTTAAAGAAGTGCAAAAAAAGGGGTTTGAAGAACCCACGGAAATTCAGGCTAAGATTATTCCCCTTCTTCTGAATTCAGATGTGGACGTGATTGGTCAGGCCCAGACCGGGACAGGGAAAACAGCAGCCTTTGGCCTCCCGCTGCTTGAAAAAATGCAGAAAAATGCCCTATCGGTACAGGCCCTCATACTTGTTCCCACCAGGGAGCTGGCAATACAGGTTGCAGAAGAGATCAATTCATTCAAGGGAAAACAAAAAGTACAGATTCTTCCGATTTACGGGGGACAATCGATGCCCGATCAGCTTCGGAGGTTAAATGCCGGTGTGGATATAGTGGTGGGTACACCGGGAAGGGTCTATGATCACATAAAAAGGAAAAGCCTGAAGCTTGAAAACGTGTCCCACGTGATACTCGATGAAGCTGACGAGATGCTGAATATGGGGTTTATCGATGATGTTGAAGATATTCTTAAGTACACCAACAGCGACAGGCGAACACTGCTTTTCTCGGCAACCATGCCGGATCGTATAAAAAATATCGCAAAAAAATATATGCGCAATTATGAAATTGTTACAACTAAAATGGGCCAGCTTACCGCCGACCTGACTGACCAGATATATTTTGAAACCGCAAACGCGGATAAATTTGAAGCACTTTGCCGAATCATAGATATTGAAAGTGAGTTCTACGGGTTGATATTCTGCCGTACCAAGGTATCGGTTGATGAGCTTACCAATAAACTGATTGACCGGGGCTATGCCGCCGATGGTATTCATGGTGATATTTCGCAGAATTTGAGGGAACGCGTGCTGGACAAATTTAAGAAACAAAGAATTAGAATGCTGGTTGCAACAGATGTCGCAGCCCGGGGCATTGACGTGGAGAACCTGACCCATGTCATCAATTATGCCTTGCCGCAGGATCCGGAGTCCTACATTCATCGTATCGGCAGAACGGGGCGGGCAGGGAAAAAGGGTATTGCCATAACCTTTATAAGTTCCGATGAATACCGGAAATTGATGAACATAACCAGGATTACCAAAACCACCATTCGCAAGGAAACCCTGCCGAGAGTATCTGATATATTAAAAATAAAGAAATCCAGGATAAAGGCGGAACTGGATGAGATTATCAGTTCTGGTGGGCAAGCAGATTACATAAAGGCTGCCACCCAGATGCTTTCCGATGCTGATCCGGTAGACGTTGTAGCCGCTATTTTGAAATATTCCCTTGAAGAAGAGCTAAGCGAGGCCAGGTATCAGAAAATCGGAGGGGCTTCTGTTAATAAGAAAGGCAAAACGAGACTTTTTGTATCTTTTGGAAACAGGGATGGCCTGACCCCGCGAAAACTCATCAAGCTCATTAAAGATGAAACAGGAATCAGTTCCGGTAAAGTAAGTGAAGTGCAGGTAATGCACGGGTTTTCGTTTGTTACGGTACCCTTTGAAGATGCGGAAAAGATACTGAAGGCGTTTCAGGATCGCAAAGATGCAAAAAAACCGCATATCAAAAGAGCGAAAGCACCTGTGTCAAAATCCCAGAAGGGTAAGAAGAAAAAATATATTTCTCATTCCGGGTGAATCATATCATCGCCGGTGTGCCAGTTGGCGGGACAGAACCCGCCATCACCCTGGCGAACCGCTATTGCGGCTTCCAGCTTTCTCAAAAGTTCTGATGCGCTTCGCCCAATCGATTCATCCGTCATTTCACATGCCACGATATTTCCATCAGGATTAACGATAAAACTTGCCCGAACAGAAATTCCTTTTGAAGCATCATAGACTCCCAGGGCTTTTGAAAGTGTGCCGGGCCTGTCAGAAGCCATGGGATACTTGATTGCTCTGATGTCATCATGATGCCGGGCCCAGGCACGGTGCACGTATACCGAATCGGTGCTGATGCTTATCACCTCCGCCCCGGCCTTTTGAAATCGCGGGTAGTAATCTGACATCTCTTTCAATTCGGTGGGACATACGAAAGTAAAATCTGATGGATAGAAAAAAAGTATCAGCCATTTTCCCGTGTATTTTGATAATCTTATCGTGGTGATCTCGCCATTGTGAAAAGCTTCCATTACGGTATCCGGTATGGCATTGCCTGGATATGGATTGGTTCTCATGTCATGACCTGTGGAGGCACGGTGTAATGAACCGAGATGCCCCATGCATGCTGATGACAGGGTCATCATCAATATGATGGTGGATAGGATAATATTTTTCATGTGAAATCCTTCCTATTTCAATAGGGTTGCCTGTTCTGGTCTAATGGTAATCTCTTCCAGTTGGTATATCAATGAAAAAACAGTTTAGCCCGGGGTGATGGCATCAAAGATAAGCCTGCTGATGTCCCTGCTGAGTGACTCCACGTTAATGGGCTTGTTAAACACGATTGGGTGCAGGCAGGCACGGTCCATCCCTCCGAATAAAAGATTTCGCAACAGAAGTGGATCCATGTCGTTCCGGATCACCCCTTCATTGATCCCTTCCCTGATGATGGTAAGAATAAGTTCGCCATATTTCTTCAATATCATGTAGGATTGGCTTTCGTAGTAGTCGTATGAGTTGCTTACTTCCAGCAGAACCACCCGGGCGATTACCCTGTCCTCGTTGTAGGCGTTGATGTAGCTGCGGATGAAATGTTCCAGCTTGTTCAGTGAACCATTAATGTCGCTTAACTCGTAGATGGCAGTCACGAACTTGGTTTCCAGGTAATCCTGGAGAAGAACATGAAGGACGTCCCGCTTGTCCCTGAAATACTTGTAAATAAGGGGTTCGGTGACTCCTGCCGTCTGGGCAAGCTCGGCGATCTTGATGGAGCTGAAGTCCTTTGATTCCAGCAGGGTGCGCATGGCATTGAGTATCTTGGTGCGTCCCGGCGGCTGTGTCCTGTGTATTTCCTCTTCCTTCATCAGGTAAACTCCTGTCCTTCAGGGATATATCCAGTGTATATGTGGGTTGAATTTAAAAGACAAGGTTTTTTTGGAAATGGTTAGTAAAATTAACTAAATTTACTTGACCCGGTTAGTTAATTTTACTAACTTGTTATGTATTACAACATATGTGATACATTATCCTGGCAGGTAAGTTTTCCTGGTCAGTGATAGCCATGAAAGGAGAGCTGCAATGGAAAAGTTTTTTAATCCACAATCGATAGCCATAATAGGCGTAACGGAAAAGAAAAAAAGTATTCCCCGTTACATCCTGGATAATACCCAGCGATGGGGATACAGTGGTAAAATATACGGGGTAACCCCGGGTTACGGTGGACAGACGGTTCAGGGTATACCGGTATACGAAGGGATTCGTGACCTGCCGGAGATTCCAGAACTTGCGGTTCTGCTTATCCCCGCGAAGTTTGTTCCAGTGGTGCTGGAGGAATGTGGTAAATTCGGTATTAAGAGAGTGGCCATATTGTCAGGCGGTTTTAACGAGTCGGGAGAATCAGGGGCGTCACTGGCTGAAGAGGTGAAGTCAATAGCCTCACAGTACAACATACGATTCCTGGGACCAAACGGCCTGTCAGTTGCCGACGCGGTGAGCGGGGTGTGTTTGCCCTTTGTCCCCCATCAAAAAATGAAGCGTGGGGGGTTTTCTCTTATATCCCAGAGCGGTGGTTTTTTCCTGGTGCTGTGGAACATGATGCGGGATGAGAACATGGGTATGGCACGGTTCGTCAGTATCGGCAATAAGCTCAACGTGGACGAATGCGACATGCTGGAATACCTGGGCTCTGACCCCGAAACGAAGGTGATCGGCATGTACCTTGAGAGCATACAAAACGGGGAAAGGCTGGTAGAGGTTGCCTCGAAGATAGATAAGCCCATTATCGCCATTAAGGCCAACCGGTCAGAAGCGGGTTCACGGGCGGCCATGAGCCATACTGCCTCCATGAGTAACAACGACAGTATCGTGGACGCTGCCTTTGAGCGTGCGGGGATAATTCGCGTGGAACATATCAACGACCTGGTAACCGTGGCCAGGGCTTTTGAACTGCCCCCCATGCGGGGAGAGAGGCTCATGGTGATGACCCCCGGCGGGGGATCGGCCGTCATGATGGCTGACCTTGCCGAGAAGAACGGGTTTACCTTTGCCGATCCGGGTAAGGATTTTTTTGAGGGCCTGAACCGTTATACCAACGCGGGGGGTATAATAAGATTTTCCAATCCGCTGGATATGGGTGACATATACGATATTCATTCATACCCCGAGATCATCGGTGACGTGCTGCACAGTGACGGGGTTGACGGGGCGGTGTACGGGCATGCCTGGCCGCTGCTACCTGAGGATGACGACAGCATCTTTAAGACCATGTTTCACACGGATATCTCTGAAGATGTCATTCACACCATGGAAGCAGCAGGCAAACCCCTTGCGGTATCCATGTCCGCTTCCACTGAAGTGCTGAGAAAAATGAAGCATAACCTGTCCTACCCCATATTTGACCGGGTTGAGGACGCCATATGGGCATTGCGGAAACAGGCTGATTTCTATGCCGGGAAAAATGTCCCGAAAAAGGAATCCGTAGAACCGGTAGACATGGTGCTGGATGACATGGAATTGTACCTGCAGGGGAAATCCGGCGATATTGGAGAGGACATGCTCTTTCCCCTGATGAGCGCGGGTATTGACAGTCCCCAGACGGTGGTTGCCCGTGACCGTGAAGAGGCTATACAGGCTGCCGTTGAAAGGGGATTTCCCGTGGTGATGAAGGTGGTATCCCCAGACGTGCTGCACAAGAGTGACGCGGGCGGGGTGGTGACCGGCATTGACAGTGAATACGCCGCAGGTGAGGCCTATGATGGAATTATAACCAGCGTGAAAGAGTATAACCCCCATGCGCGGGTGGACGGGATCCGTGTGTCCGCCATGGCCCCTGAAGGGCATGACATGTTCATCGGCGGCATGAGGGATGACTCCTTCGGGCCGGTTGTGGTATTCGGGTATGGGGGGATATACACCGAGGTATTTGGTGATGTTGAACGGGTGCTGTGTCCTGCCTCGGCCGTTGAGATCAGGGAAAAGCTTGAAAGGCTGAAATGCCATGCAATTCTGCGGGGGACACGGGGTAATCCTGCTGCTGATATCGATGCCCTTGTTGACATCATTCATCGGGTAAGTGTTATCATGAAACGATTTTCCTGCATAAAGGAACTTGACCTGAACCCGGTGCGCGTGTTTGAAAGTGGAGAAGGGGTGCTTGCCCTGGATGCACGGGCCCGCGTTGTGCATGATGCAGATGACGTTGCAGGGGATGCAACAGATGCAGGTGCCGGCGATGAGCAGTACCTTTCATGCGGCAGCTAATGGGTACATGGGGCTATGGTCTTTTTGGTATGCGGTACAGCCGTAACACCATGGCCCCCAGCAGTATAATGGTCAGGGTCATAAAGGCTGAGATGTAAAGTGTAAGCTTTTCGGTGGCCTTGTAGTTTTCACCCTCTTCTTTCTTCTGCTTTTCAAGGGAACGGATCTGGCGGTAATAGAGCCTGTTGAAATGGTGGTATGAGGCGCTTCTGCCGATATCCGAAAGAACATGCATTTCCTCTATGCTGCGGGGTTTTATGACCGAGAATACCTTCACCCCTTCATCGTATGCCTCAAGGAGATACTCAGGAAGTTTGTCGGCGTAATCCTCTACGTATTTTTCATCAAGTTTTAGCAGACGTCTTTCCAGGGTTCTTATACTGTTTGTCCTGAACCGCTCCAGCGCATTCCCAATGGCAAGATCCATAGTTTCAGGGTCAATCCCTTTCTGCAGGTTCCATTTATCCCGGGGTAGAAACCCCTTTATACGGTATTTACCGTACTTTCCGACGAACACACGGCGGGCCGTGTCCCTGAAGGGGTTCTCAAGTTCTTCTACGATTGAACGGGCAAGGTCTTCCTCTTCTGACAGGCCTGCCCCTTTTTCAATCGCGTTGGTTTTTGCAAGGTTCATTTTCACAAAATCGGTCATGCTGAATTCAACTTCAGGGTAATCCTGGAATGAAGAGACAACGTATGCCTGGTACGCCAACAGGCCGATGGCCACAAGGATGAAAAAAGCTACCATGAGTAGCAGCCTATTGCTGGAAGATTGTATCCAGCGCTTTATCGTAACTAAAAAATTTTTCAAATCTGGTTTTTTCATGATATCCTTTACAGGAAAAGGTATTGCCTTATTAATCGATACATGGTAGTTGATAAAGGTGAGTCAGTCAAGACGAATTGCGTGAAATGGTTTGAGAATAACCTGAATTGAAGGAGGCAGGTTTTTATGGAATCCGGGAATGTTCTCTTCGCGCTTGGGCTTACCATTTTTGCCGGTTTATCAACCGGCATTGGAAGCCTCATGGCGTTCACGTCCAAAAGCTTTGATAAAAGGTTCTTATCGGCAGTACTTGGATTTTCAGCAGGGGTGATGATATACGTGTCCCTTGTGGAAATATTTCCAAAGGCGAAAGAATCGTTGTCGGTGGTGTTTGACGCGAAGACAGGGTATGTGTACACGGTTATAGCTTTTTTCGTCGGAATTGCTATTATCGCCCTCATAGATAACCTGGTGCCTGCTTTTGAAAATCCGCATGAATTTCAGAACATTGACCAGGAACAAAAAGGTTTTATAGAAGATAAAAAATTAAAGAGAATGGGTCTCTTTTCAGCACTTGCCATTGGTATTCATAACTTCCCTGAAGGGCTGGCAACCTTTATTGGCGCGCTTGAAGATCCAACGCTTGGTATAAGTATCGCGGTGGCCATCGCCATTCACAATATCCCCGAAGGGATCGCGGTATCAACCCCTATCTACTTTGCAACGGGGAGTCGAAAGCAGGCATTCATGTATTCATTTCTTTCGGGATTCGCCGAACCAATCGGTGCGATTCTCGGTTATTTTCTGCTCATGCATATATTCAATGATGCCATGTTCGGACTGATCTTCGCGGGAGTTGCCGGGATAATGGTTTACATATCTCTGGACGAGCTTTTACCAACTGCTGAAGCCTATGGTGAACATCATGTGGCCATACTTGGCCTGATAGGGGGCATGGTGGTGATGGCGATAAGCCTTTTGCTGTTTGCCTGAAATGGCACTACAGGTATTTAAAGGTATATCCTGAGGGTGTTCCCCGAAAAATCCATGTCGGTCACTTCAATTCCTTCTACGCTGGTAAAGGTTTCCCTGATCAGGCGGTTGAGATGTACCATGAACATGTTCCCGTTAAGGGTGAACTCTTCCCTTATGGAGGACGGGAGACTCCCTGCCACCTTCCTGATGCCGGCTTTCACAACGGCCCGTTTTACCCCGTTACCGAGAATCCTGAAATATATCGTTCCCTGGTGAAAGCGGACATACTGTACCTTTATGGCAACCGGGATCCTTTTCAGAATAATATCAATCCTGTTGTCTTCGGGCATGATTACCTTTTTTATATACATGCTGTTTTGTGAAAGTATAGCCGAGAGATGCTCCATGTCAAACTGCAACTGTGATATTCCCATTTCCCGTGCGTATCCTCCACTGCTGAATATTCTCTTTGCTGTTCTTCCCACTATGTAGCTTTCCATGGAATCGGCAACCCCCCCAACAAGTCCTCCCATAACCGGGGCCAGTCTTAGAAGGTTTATACCGCCCTTTTCTCCTGTATGGGAAAGGAGCCTGATCCCGATCTTTTCATTCAGGTCACGAAGAAGGCGGGAAGGGATCTTTTTGATGGCACTGGTGGTTATCTTCCTGGCAGCGTCTACTCCAAGTTCACGGATTACCTGTTTCGCGGCGCTTCCCATGAGTGAAAGCAGCACGAATGTGCGTACCCTTTCATCGGTGAGCTTGTACCCGTACAAACAGGCAATGGCCCCCGCCATTCGTGTCTGCACCAGCCATGAGGCATAGATGGAGGCGGGTATGGAGACAGGAAGGGTTACCGCACCACCAAGGCCGGTTAAAAATCCCGTACCGAAATTACGTGATGACTCCCAGCGAACCAGTGAATCAACCAGCTGGTCTGTGGACCGTGTTCCCCGGTTTTGCAGATAGTCGGCAGCCAGCTTTTCTGCCCCTTTCAACGGCCCTGCACCATCAATGGCCTGGTTGAGTATGCTTTTTACCAGGCTGGTGATCTTTTCACGCGATGTATATGTTTCAATGTTTTGTACTTTTTCCATGTCACCATTACGCTATTTAATAGTTGTACGCAAATAATAAATATACTACATTTTATTCTCAGGGGGAAATATATTTTGAGATTCACTAAGTAACCTTTGAAAAACATTACTTATTAATAAATATTTGAAACCGCCCGCTTCGCTGGATAAACGCAGATTAACGCAGATTTAAGAGATATTTTATAAATTAAGAACACTATCTGTGTTTATCTGCGTTTATCCGCGGTTAAAAATGTTAAGTCATTTTTTAGAATAAAGATTATGCATGAAAATAATACAGGCAGAACATAAAGACCTCATCCCGGTAATGGACACCGTTAGTGCATGTGTGGCGCATTTGCGTGAGCAGGGGATTTACCAGTGGAACGAGATGTATCCAACGGAAAAAGTACTGGCGGAAGATATTCGGGCGGGTACCCTCTACATCGTACATGATGGTGAAACCTGCAGGGGGATGGTGGTGTTGAATCAGGTGCACGATACAGAATGGAAAAACGCACACTGGTCAGAGGATTGTGAAAACCCACTGTGTGTACACAGGCTTATAGTGCATCCAAAGTGGCAAAATCAGGGTGTAGGACGGGCATTGATGGAATTTGCCTGTACCCATGCAATACACAACAATCATGACTGTATACGTTTTGACGCCTACAGCGGCAATTCGCGGCTGGTTGAAACCTACCGGCGGATGAGGTGCAGGATTACCGGGGAGGCCATGTTCCCTTACAGGGAACTTCCTTTCCTGTGTTTTGAGATGATAGTGGAGAGGGAAAACTGATGGAATGGATACTGTTTATTGCCGGAATACTGTTACTGATAATGGTGGTAGTGTTACCAGTTATTATAACCGTGATGATGAACCGACGTCCGGGAAGGTCTTATCTTGACAGTTATTATATTACACCTTTCGAGCTGCAGGTGCCCTTTGAGAATATTTGTTTTACCACCACCGATGATGTGACCCTGCGGGGATGGTGGATGAATGGCAGCACGGGAAGCGTTGTCATCGGCTGTTCAGGCAGGGACGGCACCAAGGCTGACCTTATTGGTATAGGGACGGCTATCTGGCGCTCGGGACACAGCGTGCTTCTTTTTGACTGCAGGGACAGGGGAGAGAGCGACAGCGCCCCAAGAACACTTGGATACAGTGAACAACTGGACGTTGAAGCGGCCACCAGGTATGCAAAAGGCAGGATGCCGGGAGCTCCCATGGGGATGCTGGGATTTTCCATGGGCGCGGCACTTGCCATAATGGCTGCAGCCGGTAACGGGCATATACGGGCGGTTGTGGCGGACTCACCATATGCCTCCCTGTATGAACTTGTACGTGACCGCCTGCGATCTTCCAGGATCCCTGCTGCCCCTGTTATGCCCGTGGTAAACCTTTTCAACAGGCTGTTGTATGGCTATAACCTGCATGATGTGAACCCTTCAAGGGATGTGAAAAAGATTTCACCCCGTCCCATACTCCTTATACATGGGGAACTGGATTCGGTTATACCGGTTTCAAGCGTGCAGCAGGTTTACAGAAAGGCGGGTGACCCGAAGGAACTGTGGATATCCCAAAAGGCAGATCACTGCGGAACCTATTTCATGGACAGGCAGGCATACATGGAGAGGGTGGCAGGATTCTTTACAAGGCACCTTGTATCCTCGTCCCCTTCCACTTAATACCTGCTCTTGCAATATACACTCTTATCGTAGTATACTTACCATACTCCCGTAGAGAATCGGGATCCTGGAATCACGTGGAAAGGAGATATGCAGTCATGCCTGTACATAACAGGGACGTTGCAGAAATATTTAATCACATTGCAGACCTGCTGGAGTTGAAAGGGGATAACCAGTTTCGTATTCGTTCATACCGTAATGCGGCACGCACGGTTGAGAGCATGTCAAGGAACGTGGCTGACATGGTGGATGCGGGTGAGGATCTCAGCAGCCTGCAGGGTATTGGAAAAGACCTTGCAGGTAAAATTGAAAAGATCGTAAGAAGGGAAAAGTTAGATCTCCTGGAAAAGCTGAAGAAGGAAGTTCCGGAGGAACTCACTGAGCTATTGAAAATAGGAGGACTGGGGCCAAAAAAACTCAAAAAGATATACGACGAACTGGGCATCAGGAATATGGATGAGCTCAAGGAAGCAATAAATGCACGGAAGATACGTGAGCTTGAAGGTTTCGGAAAAAAAACAGAAGAAACCATACAGAAAGAGATCACGCGCCTTGGTGAAAGCGGGAACAGGTTCTCCATTGCAACTGCCGAGGAAATGGCAGCTCCCCTCATGGAGTACCTGGGCAACGGGAAGGGTGTGGAAAAAATTGAGATCGCGGGAAGTTTCAGGCGCAGAAAGGAGACAGTTGGTGATATTGATATTCTTGCCGTCTGCAAGAAGGACAATGACCTGATGGAACGCTTCACCGGGTACGAGGATGTGGATCGTGTGGTGTCAAAAGGTGAGGCACGTTCTACCGTTATTCTTCGTTCCGGCCTGCAGGTTGATGTACGGGTCTTTGAAAAAAAGAGTTATGGTGCCGCCCTGCATTACTTTACAGGCTCGAAGGAACACAACGTGGCGATGCGTAAGATGGCGCAGAAACACGACCTGAAGATTAACGAGTACGGTGTGTTCAGCGGAGAAAAGATGATCGCCGGTAAAACCGAGGAAGA
>CAZAOK010000002.1:71958-78238 GCA_964486725.1 uncultured Leptospiraceae bacterium | reverse complement strand
TATTTTACCATACTGGCCCATCCAACCGGCAGGATGATCGGGGAACGCGACCCGTATGAACTTGACATGGAAAAAATATTCAGGGCTGCAGGTGAGAATGAATGCTTCATAGAGTTGAGTGCACATCCGAAACGGCTTGACCTGGTTGATTACCACTGCAAGCAGGCGAAGGACATGAAGGTGAAGATGGCTATTTCGACTGACTCACATTCCACAGGTAACCTGAAAAATATGAAATACGGCATCGGCCAGGCAAGACGGGGCTGGCTTGAAAAGGATGATGTGCTGAATACCCTTTCACTTGATGACCTGGTTAAGGTAGTAAAGAAAAAAAGATAAGTAATATGAATATTGGCAACCGGTTACTTCAGTTACTGTCTGTATATATGTATGAATAAATAATATACGGATTAGTCTATGAAAAAAGAAAATCTTTTCAGCCAACAAACTCGACTGGAAGAGATGGCCAACAGTATCTCACATGGTATCGGCATTCAGTTGAGCGTGGCCGCCCTGGTGCTCATGGTAATGGCCACAAGGTTACAGGAGAATAACTGGTTACTGTTTTCAGTCATTATTTATGGTGTAACTCTCATAATCCTGTACAGCAGCTCTACGTTGTACCATTCTTTCAGGTCAGTAACCCTCAAGCAGTTCATGAATTACTGTGACCATATTTCCATCTATCTTTTAATAGCGGGAACGTACACACCAATTGCAATAGGAATGGGAAACACCCGGGGATGGATCCTTTTTGGTGTCATATGGGGCCTGGCGGCGGCAGGAGTCGTTGTGAAGATACTATTGATGGAAAAATTCAGGTTTCTTGCTACCATGGCGTACGTGGCCATGGGATGGATATTCCTGTTCGCAATCCCATCTATCATGCGCGTTTTTGGAGAAGAACTTCTAATATGGATAGTGGCGGGTGGATTGATGTATACTCTCGGGGTGGTGTTCTACCTGAACAGACGAATTCCGTTTAATCACGCTTTTTGGCATATGTTCGTTCTGGCCGGGAGTGTTTTACATTTTATTGGTATTTATTACATGGTATTGCCATAGATTAAATTAAACAAGGTGAACATGTTTTCTCATCTTCACGGTTAAATCACTTGAAAAATGGAGAGAGGTGGTACAGCATGTGGATGCCTTTGACAATGAACCACCAGTAAGCTTTTAGTTTTGGAGTCTCCATTATGTTTGAAACACGATCCCTGGACATACTGAAAAATGCTGTTCATATCATGAAAAACGGCTTTAACACACTCCCCGAATATGAAAGCGATGTTGATATGGAGGCTGTTGCAGGTGTTATCGAAAAAGCAGCCGAAATGATGCATGATAATTATCCTTATTTCCACCCACTGTATGCCGGACAGATGCTGAAACCACCCCACCCCGTGGCGCGAATTGCCTATATGCTTGCCATGTATATGAATCCCAACAACCACGCGCTTGACGGGGGGCGCGCCAGCTCCCGCATGGAGAAAGAAGCAGTGGCTTCCATCGCCTCCATGCTGGGATGGGATACCCATCTTGGCCATCTCACCTCGGGCGGTACCATGGCCAATCTTGAGGCATTATGGGTGGCAGGACAGCTGCATCCCGGAAAGAAAGTGCTGGCTTCAGAGATGGCACATTATACCCACCAGCGGATAACCGGTGTGTTGAAGATACCTTATGAGAGTGTTCCCTGTACACCTGATGGAAGGATGAACATAGGAAGTCTTGAGAACATACTACAGAGTGGTGAAACCGGTACAGTGGTGGCCACCCTTGGTACAACCGGTACAGGGTCGCTTGATCCCCTTGATGAAATAATATCCCTTTGCGGAAAATACAACTGCAGAGTGCATGTGGATGCAGCATATGGCGGGTATTTTATCCTGGCATCTAACCTCTATGAACGGGAACGAAGCATATTCGGCCAGGTTATGATGGCTGACTCCCTGGTAATTGACCCCCACAAGCACGGCCTGCAGCCCTATGGGTGCGGATGCGTCCTGTTTCGTGATCCGTCGGTGGGAACACTCTATACCCATGATTCACCCTATACATATTTCACCTCTGACGAGCTCCACCTTGGTGAGATAAGTCTTGAATGTTCACGTGCGGGGGCATCGGCGGTAGCCCTGTGGGCCACCCAGAAGCTGCTGCCCATGAAACCGGGTGGTGAGTTTGCCGGCATGCTGGAGAATTCCAGAAATGCCGCCCTGCGTCTTCATGAGAGGATGATAATAGATGAGTGTTTCATTGTACTCATGCCACCGCAGCTTGATATACTGGTATGGGCGGCCGTGGAGAATTCTCTTACCGGAATATCACGACGATCGCATGCGATATTCAACCGGGCCGCCGAAAAGAACCTGCACCTTGCCCTCTTTACCTGTCCCGCCGGGCTGCTTGACGGGAGCTGGAAAGACATCAAGAAAGATGCTGATTCCGTCACACTGGTTCGCATGTGCCTGATGAAACCCGAACATGATGACTACCTTGATGTGCTATGGGACATCATAACACAATGTATTGATGAAACCGGGTAATCCCGGTTGTGGAGATAATAATGAAAAAGATACTGTTGATAGCAAATCTTTGTGTGCTGGTTTTTTTCAGTTGGGCAACGAGTCATGCTGAACAGGGTGATGATGAAATACTGAAAAAAATTGCCGCCTTCAGACAAACACTGTCTCAACAGGAGGAAAATACAATCCGCCGCGGTAATATGGTGAATAAGCAGGCACTTGCTGATAAAATTCTGGAATTTGGCAGGAACAACAAAAGTCATATTATCGCCTATCAGGAAAAGATGATCAGCAGAATGGAAAAGAAAGCCATGCCCTCAGAAGACGATTATACCCGTGTATGCATTGCTGATGCTGCCGGTAATGAAGGGTTTTTAAGAATGGTGACACTGTACAGTATCCTTAATCCGGATCCCGGCACCCTCGCCCTCTTCTACGCCGGCACATTGCTTCCGCCGGTTTTACAAAATCGCCAGATGCAAATGGATGAGATTACTGGATGGTTGTCTTTTTTTAGTTTTGCCGCTCCAGCCTGGTATGTATCAGATAAGAATAATGACAGGATGGTAATAAACGGATTTTATGGTAACAGGGATGTACTCACGTTTAAATTTACCAGGAATAAAATGGTGTGGGTGCCTGCCATGATGTACTGGTGGCAGAAAAAATAAACGGAGGGGTTTACCATGAGAAAGGTACATGGCGTCATTAGCCTTACGCTGTTGATTATCCCCTTTGTGGTGGGATTATATGCTGTGATCGCAGCCTCTCTGAAGGCGGGTATACTGTATGCCGTGTTGCTGCTGGTGCTGCCGATGATAATAATTTATTCGTTCTGCACAAAGTGCAGCTGCAAGAGTGATGCTTGCGGTCATGTGCTGCCGGGAAAGATAGCCGGGTTCATGCCTGATAGAAGGGGACAAAAATACAGCGGCCTTGTCATGGCAGGGGTAATTATTCCTTTTCTTGTTCTCGTTATTTTTCCCCAGCCATGGTTATATGGGAATACCCTGCTCCCCATTATTTTCTGGGTAGTTCTTGCCGTCTCTCTGGCATATATACGTCTGTATGTATGCGTTGGATGTGAAAACACCGAGTGCCCCTTTTGCAAAGATGTTAACGAAGGAGGACAATAGCCCGGTGAAACCTGCCATTGCCATGTTGAAAACATTTACGCCCTGCGCGCACAGGGGAGCCTCGGGACAGTTGCCCGGGAATACCATTGAAGCATTTCAAAAGGCTGTTGATATTGATCCCAATACCCTTCTTGAGATGGACGTATGGCCCACGAGGGACGGGCACGTGGTGGTCTTTCATGATGATGACCTTGCCATAAGCACCAATGGTGAAGGTTCACCGTTAGAATATACCCTCGAAGAGATTCGTTCACTTGATGCAGGATACCGGTTTACCACCGACAAGGGGAAGTCTTTCCCTTTCAGGGGGAAGGGGTATCGTATCGCAACCCTCAGGGAAGTGTTGGAGAGTTTTCCCGGCGTAATACTATCTATTGATATAAAATATAACAGAATTGATTTTGCCGCAGATGTGATGAACCTGCTGGAAATGTATGATGCCCAATCACGTGTCTTTATGGGATCCTTCTTCCCGGTGATAATGGGGTTTATTAGAAAACAATACCCGGGGGTGGCCCTGAGTTATGACAGAAAGGAATTAATACGCTTTCTTGTGTATCACAAGCTGCACCTGGTATTTTTCTACAAAAAGAAGAGTGACGTGATGATGATACCTGAGTTTTCACGTTCGGGATTTTCTGAAGACCTGGGACGGTTCATCTCAATTTCACAGGGTCTTCGTGTTATCACCAGGCGTTTCATCCGGGATGCCCATCGAAAAGGTATCCCGGTTATCGCGTGGACCATAAACAGGCCGGAGAATATGCGCAGGCTTATAGAATGGGGCATTGACGGTATCGTAACTGATTATCCGGAATTACTCCACGAGGTCTTAACAGAAATATCATAAATAATTTATTACCATCTCATCTTTCCTTTACACTTCACCTCTAAATAATGACCATAAATGTAATTACTCAGCTGTCATGATTAAAAGATTCAAATATCGTTAAATGAATAAAAATAAGATTGTTCCCCCCGCCCAAGGCGGGGGGAACAATCTCTATATATGTTCATTATGTAGATAATGATTTTTATTCTGATAATAGCTGAGTAATAATACATAAATTTGATTCTGTTTTGTATAATGCAGGAGCCTTGCGCATGAACACGATTGCTGAAGGGAGTGTTAAAGTGCTTCCAAAAGTGAAAGGAGGTAATCCTTTCCTGGCCTTTTCCAGGTTGTTTCTATTTTTTCTGGGGACATGCTGTATGCTTGCATGGCACCTGGGTGGCGGCATGGTGCGCGGTTTTTCAAACGGCCACGGGGCACGATCCATTCGTAAATGGTCAAAAATGATAAACATGCTTACCGGTATAAAGGTTCGAGTTTCTGGTACTGTTCCCTCTGAAGGTGTTCTACTGGTAAGTAATCATCGTTCGTATATGGATGTTACGGTGCTGGGCCAGTGGTTACCGGTTACCTTTCTTGCAAAGGAGGAACTTCGATCATGGCCTTTGCTGGGATTTGCTACGGCCTCTGCCAACTGCGTTTTTGTAAACAGGAGTAACCCTGAGAGCAGGAAAAGGGCACGTGAAACGGTGAGAGAACATCTTTCCGGCGGTACATCCATTATGGTATACCCCGAAGGTACATCCTTTGAAGGTCCGGGCCTGTTGACCCTGAAGCCCGGTATTTTCCAGATGGCAGCAGAGGCCGGTGCGATAGTAGTTCCAGTGGCAATCGAATATGATGATCCAGGCGATGCATGGGTGGGTGATGATACCTTCATCCGGCATTTTTTCCAGGTATTCGGGAAGAAAGAGATAGGAGTTGCTCTCAGGTTTGGCCCCCCCATGAAAAGCAGTGATTACGAGACTTTGCGGACTTGTTCAAGGGAATGGATCGATGGTGCACTTAATGATTTAAGAACATATGGAGGCAGTTGTGCAGAAAGCAATAAAGAAGAATAATAAATCGGAAAAAATAACACAGGGTAAAAAATACAGGTACCAGCTGCTGTATACTCCCGGGCTTACCATGAGTGATGCGGAGATACACGATCTTGTATCACACCTGAGGGACGTAGCATCCACGGCCTTCGAAACCCTTCCGGATTATCAAGTGCTCCAGGGAACCAGGCAGGAACTTGAGGACAAGGTGATCGCCATAGCCTGGCGCCAGGACGGGACCATGGCCGGTTTCTGTTCAACGGTTATCCTGTCGGTTGAAGGTGTAGGCGACGTGCTGCACCTGGGTCTTACCGTGGTTCGACCGGAAGACCGACGGCACGGCCTGACGCATATTCTTACAAGCAGGGCGGTGAAGGGTTACCTGTTGAGGCATAAACCGCTTGTGGGGAAGGTGTGGATCAGTAACTGCGCGGCAGTGTTGAGCAGCCTGGTAAACGTTGCAATGCACTTTGAGCACGTATACCCGTCCCCCTTTGTAAAGAAGCAGGGTAAGATCATGGATAAATACATGAATATAGCCCGCACAATTGATGAAAAATACAGGGCAAAGATATTTATCATGGAGAATGCTCACTTTGATGAAAGAAATTTTGTGTTCAGGGGAAGCGTGAAAGGAACTGTGTTCCAGAAGGACGGGGCCGACAGCCGTTACTATCACAGGAATCTGTATTTAAACGATTTCTATAAAAACCAGATGAATTTCAA
>CAZAOK010000002.1:0-71858 GCA_964486725.1 uncultured Leptospiraceae bacterium | reverse complement strand
TTGCGCTTTTTTACGGTATTCATTTATCTTTTTTTCATATTCTTTCAGCTTGTCTTCGATTTCCTTCTCAAAATTTTCATTGCCAGAAGCCATTTTATTCCTCCATTAGACATGTTATAATAGCAGTACTTTAGTTTATCAAACATACTATGAAGAGTCAAACTCTGAATACATGACTTTTATTTAAATGATAATATAATTATTTATTGAAAGGGTACATCCTGTTATGCTAACAGGGAACAATATAGTGGTGAGTAAAGAAAATGCAGAATGTAGAGGACATAGCCCACATCATACATGATTTCTTCATCTATGGTATTCACCTGGATGATGAAACGGTTCGCTTTTTAACAGGGGTGCTGGGGGTGGATGACAGGGAAGAAACCGCTGCTCTGTTAAACGATAAAGATGGTCACGGTGAAGGGATAATACCCCTGGTCTTTTCACCACCCTCGTTTTTGAAAAGAAAAATTGAGCCACATGTGCCGGTTGAAGGTCTGGATGATAATGCCTGTGATGAACTGGTCAGGGTCATCGCAGCAAACACAAAAAAAACGGTAGTATACGTTCCTGGTTTTTCAGTTGGGGTTGATGTTATAATTGATGAAAGAAAGGTCAGCATGATCACCGCCGGGCTGCACCTGCAGTCTGATATACACAAGGTGGTACCCGGGAAAATGTTGCAAAATGATGCTGATGAATTTTCATTCCATGCGCGTATACTGCTGCGTTCCAGGGTACATCACAGGGGGGATGAGGGGGATACATATATCCGTACGCTGCTGGAAAAAATGGCAGAAGAGACACGGGAAAGCGACGAAGAAAAGCTTGCCACAATTGAACTGGTGCTTCGCATCTTTGCGGAAGGGGATCCCGATGGGGATATATTTTCACTGCTTCGCCGCAGGAAACAGTCCATGGAGAAACAGCTGGAAATGGCGGGACAGTTCGAAGAGATGCGATCCAGGTACAGTATGGACATTATAATGTCCATGAAACACGCCGCCCCGGCAGTGGACCCGCTGCAGGCAAGAAAGGACATACGACGGCTTGACAGGGCAAGCTTCCTGGTGCTTGGCCGGGTGCCGGAATCACGATTTGACATGCAGCCTGTCCGGTTTAACCCGGATGATATCTGGGGGTGAAGATGGTAGATATACTGGATGTACAGCCTTTTGAAATATGCTCAATACGACCACCTACGGAGAATTACAGTCTCACCTTTCGCCTTGCCCGTAACTGTTACTGGAACAGGTGCGCGTTCTGCCCGGTGTATAAATTCGGCGCGAAATTTTCCAGGCGATCACTTAATGAGATAAAACAGGACATACGGAACGCGAAGAACCTGGATGATTTTCTCTTTGAGAACGGTGTTGGGTTTCCCGTCTATTCTTCAGCTGATTATGGGAAAGCCCTGTCCCTTGTTGAACGTATACAACGTGAGCAGTGGGAAGCGGGTATAGTTTCCCAGTACGAGGACAGCCTTCCACGGGAACTGCCTGAAGACCTTGATGAAAGACTGGTATGGTTTTTGTCATGGATTAAGGACAGGCCAACCCTGCGGGACAGCGTGGAGCACCTGGTAACATGGAGAATGGGTGGGTCACGCACCTGCTTTCTGGGGGATGCCGATTCGCTGATACATAAACCGTCTTTCATGCAGGAGGTTATGGATTACATCCGCATACATTTCCCCTCCCTGGAACGGTTCACCATATACGGCAGGACAAGAACGGCGTCACGCAACCGTTCGCTGAAAGAGCTGAAGGGGTTTGCAAAGGCGGGTATCAGCCGTGTCCATTTCGGTCTTGAAAGCGGCAGTGACAGGGTGCTTGAAATGGTGAACAAGGGTGAAACCGCCGGGGATCACGTGAAGGGAGGAATAAAAACCCGTGAAGCAGGATTGTCCTGTTCGGTATACGTGATGCCCGGTCTTGGCGGCATGGAATTCAGCGAGGAGCATGCCCGGGAGACTGCCCGGGTGATATCAGAGATACAGCCTGACTTTGTGCGGCTGCGGACACTGGAAGTGTTTCCAGGGACACCCATAGATGAAGCCCGAAAGCGGGGAGAGTTTACTGAATGTCCGGAAGAGATGGTGGTTGAGGAACTGCGGATCATGATAGAAGAAATTGATGCTGCAGCCGAGATCATGAGTGACAGTGCAACTAATCTTTTGAATGTATCAGGGACCCTGCCCCGGGACCGGCAGCGCATGCTGGAAGAGATTGACGGGTACCTGGCATTATCCGAAAGGGAAAAACGGGAATTCAGCCTGAAGGCACGGCTGCAGTCCTTCATGGGGCAGTATGGTGAGGTGACCGATGATATTATGGAAAAAATTGAGCCTTATATTGATGGTTCTTCACTGCGCATGGAAGATATTTCGGACTCCACGCTTGAAGAGATTACCCGTTTGATTCGAGGAAAACTTATGCCATGAACAGGAGAAAAAAGAATGATCAAGGATCTAGGTGATAAAAAGGTAACCCTTCCGGGAAATAATTTTTTCGTGGCTGAAAACGCCACCGTTGTGGGTGATGTCACGCTTGGAGAGAATGTGAGTGTGTGGTTCAATTCTGTGATCCGGGGGGATATGAACAGCATCAGCATAGGTGATGGAACCAATATTCAGGACAGTTGTGTGCTGCACACGGGTGCGGAGCACACCCTTGTTATAGGTAAAGAAGTAACGGTTGGACACATGGCCATGCTGCACGGCTGCAAGGTTGGTGACAGGTGTCTGGTTGGGATCAATGCCATAATTTTAAACGGTGCCGTCATCGGGGATAACTGTATCATTGGTGCCAATGCCCTGGTGCCGGAGAACAGGGTGATACCGGAGGGATCAATTGTGCTTGGTTCTCCGGGTAAGGTGGTAAAGCAGGTGTCTGCTCTGCAGCGTGAAGAGATTACCCATGCTGCCCGGGTTTACATGGAAAATATTACCCTGTACCGTAACAATGGACATGGTGGTGATGGATAAAAAATTATAACATAACAATTAATCACGCCGTATGCGTAGACCTTCCTGAAAAAATTTCACAATTAATGAAAAAAAATAATAGTGGAATGGATAAGAATTATGAAGAAGGAAAACTACAGTATACGGCTTGAAGAATGTTTCCAGTTATATTACCAGGAAGTAGTTGGTGTCATCAAAAGGTATTCAGGTGACGATCACCTGGCCGAAGACCTGGCACAGGAATTATATACCAGGATGTTGACGCGTCAAACCATACCTGATCCGAAGAATCCAGCCTGTATCGGGTATATGAGAAAAGCAGCAAGGAATATCTGTTTCGATTATATCCGCAACGAAATTCGCAAAGAGAACAATCGATGTATGTATTCTGACAACATGGATGAATATGCGGGAGAATACCATGATATAGAGGAAGCATTTGTTAATGGTGAGGTTATCAGTACCATGATCGACTCCATTCGCCAGATGGAAGGTGTTCGCCGCAGCATGGTGATAGAGCGGTACTGCCAGGATAAAACCTACGCGGATATTGCCAGGGAGTTGGATCTGTCGGTATACGTGGTGAAAAAACGGTTGAAGGATATTCACACAACCCTTCAGAAAAAAATTGGCAGGGATTTTAAGTGAATACCCTCCCCCACAAGGGGGAGGGAGTAGGCAAATCAGATTATTTATTTTCAATTCCCAAGAATCCGGAAAGACCCTTTATTTAATATTGCAAACTATTCTGTTTCCTTTATTCTTTATCCATCTTCCTCAATCCGATTTGTGGGCACAAGTCAGACCCGTCATGGGGTGAGGGTTTGCCTGAAAATATAATGATCATCCCGGGTATCATGTGAGAGTGGAAGAACCTGGTATCTTCCTTCGAGAAAATACGGGATCATGTCATCGTAATGAGGACTTGAGGGGTGTCCTGATTCACCCGGCGTGGTTATGATATGCATGGGGTTTTTACTGTTGAAGTCTACTATCATACGCATGGCGGGTATCATCCATACGTCGAAGTTCTTTCCCCATGTAAAACCAGCCACGTTTACCGTGTGTACGTCACCACCTGCCGGGAATGGCCCCCGGTCGAGATATCCTTTCAGCAGCCCTGTTTTTTTTGATATGTCATGCTGCCAGTTATAGGTATGCAGTGTTCCCCATTTCCACTGTTCTTCGTCAACACCCATTTCTTTCCGGCACAGGGTATATGCGTCATTCAGGGATTGTGCCAGTATATCATACTTGTTCTCCAGGGCCGGGGTGTTGATGTTATCGAAAAACACGGAACGTTCCCGGTACACCAGGAGATGGTCGGTGGCCGCGTATGATGTCATGCTGGCCTGAATAAATGCTTCCCATTGGAGAGAATCTTCCGGCCCCAGTTCATCCAGAAAGGTAGCCCTGGTAAAAGCATGATACAGGGCCCCCATGAGGGCCGCGGCGGGTGACGTTTCTTCCATTATACAATCAAAGCGATCGGGATGCAGCATGTAGAGGGCCCGGTTGGCATTTCTTTTGTGTACCGGTTTCATGGCATCAATTCTTTCCTGTATAAACGAAGCGCGATGCGTCGAGAATAGTATTTCCTGTACTTTGCGGGCCATGGTTGAGTAGCGGTCATTTTGCAGTTTCTTCATGTGGTCTACCGTGGCGTTTTTGGTGGAGGAAAGCACCTGCTCCAGGCGTTGGGCTCTTTCCTGGTTGTACCAGGAGGAGGACATGTGCAGGGGGTAATTTTTTTCAACGGTTCGATGATTGGCAGTACATAAATAGCCGGCAGAAGGGTTTTCGCTGTGGGGCAGGGAAGAGAAGGGTGCAAAACCCTGCCATTCATGCTCACCCGT
Source organism: uncultured Leptospiraceae bacterium (assembly GCA_964486725.1). Taxonomy (GTDB): domain Bacteria; phylum Spirochaetota; class UBA4802; order UBA4802; family UB4802; genus M55B154. The sequence continues at coordinate 67,037 of CAZAOK010000002.1, read as the reverse complement.
CCATCCCGGAGAGGGGAAGAGTCCTTTGCCTTTTTTACGGAGAGGATAAAGCCCTGTTACCTGCCAGCCAATGTTCTTTTTGTCACCGTAGATAATATTCAGGTATATGCTGTGTATCCCCGATATGGCATTTCGTGCTTCTTTCATGGTGGATGCCCTGCCCAGCCTGTAGAAGGCGTCAAGTGTCACGTCTCCATCCTTCACAACCCATGACAGGGAAAGACCGAATGGAATATCAACCGGCAGCGGCTGTACCGGTATCTCGGGGGGCAACGGCATCTGGGAAAGAGAATGATTAAGCAGGGGGCCGTGATGTGTTTCATAAACCGGCAGGGTAAGAGGATCTTTACCCTTGATGTTAAATGTTTCTGTCCTCTTTTTCAACGGGAGCCATTTATCCCTGAACAGGTAGAAAAGCTTTCCCCCGTCCTCTTTTATCCGTTCGATAAACAGGTCCTGGCTGTCAGCCATGACCATGGTTTCACCCCAGGCTATGTTGCCGTTAAAACCCGCGGTAATAACCGGGATGCCGGGAAGGGTCACACCAGCACAACGGTAGGTGGGACATTCAAGGTGCAAAATTATCCAGGGTGAGGGAAGGGCGAGCATGAGATGTGTATCATTGGCTATGATACTCTTTCCACCTTTTGTCCGTGAAGGGGCAAGTGCCCAGTTGTTGGACGCGGGTGTTCCCGGCCTGGCAATAGTTTCCATCTTCCTGAGTGTCTGCTGAAGTTCTTCCATGTCCGACAGGGGCAGTTCGGGTAAAATATGGCGAAGCTTTTCTGCCTCCTCCAGTGGTATCTTTTGGTCGTGGTAGACAGGAAAAAGTTCGGCTGCTTTTTTATATCCAAGCCTGTGGGCGATAATGAGAAAGTGAAGTTCTTCTATAAGGTTAAATGATACGTTGAGGTTTAACATGGCAAAGATATATAACGAGTCTTCTGGTTTCCAGCGGTGGGGGGTAAAACCGCTCAGTACCAGTTCAGGCGGCAGCTGCTGTGTGGTATGCATGTAGTGATTCACCCCGCTGGCAAAACTTTTCAGCATCATGCGGCCATGTTCGTCCATCTGCTTCATTGTGTTGTCAACTACAGCCTTCACCCCCAGGCTGCGCATAAAACGGTCAATTGGGAGGGTATCACTGCCGGCGATCTCGCTGAGCCTTCCCTGTATGGCATGTTTTAATATTACCATCTGGGTAAGCCTGTATGAAGCGGTAACATAACCGGTGGCACAGAACAGGTCGCTCTCGTTTTCTGCCTGAATACAGGGGATGCCCAGTGAATCCCGTTTAACAGTAACCGGTTTTTCCAGGCAGCCCATGCGTATTGTTCCATCAAAGGGCAGCAGTGACTTTTTAAAATGATTATGCACCAGGGCACATTGCAGCGAGAACAGGGAAATACATGATATGATTATAAGATGACGGATTATTTGTTTTTTCATAATACCATAAGATTTTCAGATAATACTGGAAAAATCAATACTTATTTGGGAATATAAATAGAACCACAGAGACCCGGAGGTACAGAGATCTTTCTATAAAATTTCGTTACATAAAACGTTAATACTACTTATAAGAATTTCTGCATTATTGCAAATGACCTGGATTATTGTACCCATTTATTCTCTGTGACTCCGGGTCTCTGTGGTTCTATTTTAACGTTATAATGGAAAATGCTTGCCAAAGATGGCGCGATGTTGTTGGTAAAGGGTAAAGACTAAGTGAAAGAGGTGTGGTGATGAAGTATCTGGTAGTTGGTTCAGGGGGACGGGAGCACGTGATCTCGTGGAGGCTTTTAAATGATGGCAGTGCTGAAGAGGTGTACGTGGCACCGGGTAATGGGGGCATTGAAGAGAAATACAGGATAGACGTCGGTGTGACCGACTTTGAGGGTATATATTCAGCGTGCATTGAAAAGAAAATCGACGTGGTAATTGTGGGTCCCGAGGTGCCCCTCGTTGAAGGGCTGGTGGATTACCTGCAGGAGAGGAATGTTGCGGTATTTGGCCCAACCGCCAGGGCAGCCATGCTGGAGGGAAGCAAGCTTTTTGCCAAGGGAATAATGAAAAAGTACGGGGTGCCAACCGGGCAGTACCACGAAATAAATGGCAAAAAGGCCATGCTCTCCCACCTGGACGGGGTTCGGTCGTTTCCAATCGTTATCAAGCTTGACGGGCTGGCCGCGGGGAAGGGCGTGGGTATTCCGGAGAACAGGGAAGAGGCCATGAACTTTATCAACACCATGGTGGGCGAAGACACCCGGGTTATAGTGGAAGAGTATCTTGAAGGTGAAGAGGCCTCGGTGCTTGGTATCTGCGACGGGGAAACGGTACTTCCCTGCATTGCCGCCCAGGATCACAAGCGGATCAACGAAGGTGACACCGGCCCCAATACCGGCGGCATGGGAGCATACGCCCCGGCACCGTTAGTAACCGCCGAAAGGCTGGAGAGAATACGCCGTGAAGTGCTGCAGCCGACCGTAGACGGGATGAAGGCTGAAGGTTTTCCTTTTAAGGGAATATTGTATGCCGGTGTTATTATCAAGGATGATGACATCCAGGTGCTTGAATTTAACGTGCGCTTTGGCGACCCCGAAGCCCAGGTGGTGCTTCCCCTGATGGAGGGGAAACTGGGTGATTATATAACAGCCGCCATTGAGGGAAAGCTGTCGGGGATGGATCTTTCATTTAAGAACAGTCATGCCATTACCGTGGTGATGGCATCCGGCGGATACCCGGGAAGTTATGATAAAGGCAAGGTAATTACCGGCCTTAACCAGGTTCCTGACGATATAATGGTGTTTCACGCGGGCACAAAAAGAGAGGATAATAACATACTCACAAGCGGGGGACGTGTTCTGAACATAACCGCCATGGCGGATACCCTGCGGTCAGCTGCTTCGAAAGTATATGAGAATATTGACCGCATATCTTTTGACAGGGCATATTACAGAAAGGATATCGGGCACAGGGCGCTGGGATAAAATTGTTTTGACCTGTCAGTCGGTATGATATATGAACATGCAAATGGTAAGGATTACTGTTATTTTAGCAAATGGAAGTGAGACATGAGTCTACGTGTTATAATAATCACCGCACTGTTGATGTGCCCGTCCTTTCTTTCAGCTGATCCGATAAATTTAAATACCAGTGACATGTATGTGCGGGAGGGGTTTGCCAAAAGCTGGACCCAGTCTCTGCCTGACGATGGAAGCTGGACCAGGCTGGAAGGAAGAAGGGACGGCAAGCGGCCTGTAATTATTCCTGAACTTGATTTTGAAAATATACCTGGGCGCACGTTCCTTTCTCTGCGTACTTATCCGGCTAAACAGTATACCCTTGTGACATCCTTTACAATGACTGAAGATGCCATTCGATCCCCGTCTGTACAGGGAATATTGCTGGCGCACATCGGTGAGAACTGGCAGGTATACTGTAATGGTCACCTGCTTCGTGACGAGATGTTTCTTGATAAGAACGGGGACGTGGAAACTACCCGTATTCTTCGAAAAGTGCTTATCCCCATTAATTCAAGGTACCTGAAACCCGGAGGAAATATTCTTTCAATACGAATTGCGGGTGATCCCACAAACAGGCTGACGGGGCTGTACAGGGATGGGCCACACCTTGTTGGAGAGATATTGTCACTTGACAGCATACGTTCAGAACGGATTACCCTTATGCTGCTCTTTCTCTACCTCGGGGTGGGACTGTATCATGTCTTCCTGTTCAGAAAACGCCCGGGTGAAAGGTATAACCTGCTGTACGGCCTTTTCTCAATAGTGCTCTTCATATATCTTTTCAGCAGGACATATACCATATTTGAATTTGTCCATGATACTGATATCATTCTCAGGCTGGAATACTGTTCATTGTACCTGGTAATACCGTTGATCGGGGCCTTCTTTGATGTGCTTCTGAAAGGGAGGCTGAGCAGGTTCACCAGGATCTATTCATTATTCAGTCTGCTGCTTATATTGTTTTCCGTTGTGTCACCCATCCCCTTCATAAATGACGTGCTGCGGGTATGGCAGCTAAGTGCCCTTATCCCTTTTGTGTTTTACCCCGTGTTTCGAATTGGTATGCCATTTTATGGCGAGTTGAAAAGAAACAAAAGCGAGGTAGCAGACAAAGCCCTTTTAACGGGGTTTGGCGCATTGAAAAAAACACTGTTGTCCTCTATTCCGGGTAACCTGGTTCTGGGCATTTCTGTGGTGATGTTTACCGCCATATATGACCTGCTGGACGCCGTGTTTTTCCACGAGGGGCTGGTGCTTACCCGGTATGGATTTTTCGCCTTCGTCGTGGGGATCACCCTCATTCTTGCCAATCGTTTTCTCTATATCCAGGAGATGATAGAATCACTAAATGTTGACCTGGAAAAAAACCTGGATGAACTGCACCAGGCGCACGCGGCTATTTCTCTCTCTGAAGAGCGTTACCGGATTATTGTGGATGGAACCAGCGACCTTGTGTTCTCATTGACAACAGAGGGCCTTATCATATCCGCGAACAGGGCGTTTCTTCAGTATACACGAAAATCAAAAGAAGAAATTGAAAAACTGCCCCTCGTACACCTGGTATACGATGGGCAGGATGAGCACGGGGTTATGCGTCAGCTTGTGAATGAAAAGATTGAAGAATGCATAATTACCCGCAAGCCCGTTATATTCAAGGCAAAACTGAAGTCGCGAATTGAAGGTGAGCCCCAGGAAATGCAGGTGCGGCTGGAGTACGTGGATATTGGTGAAAGAACCGAGATAATCGGTAAGGCCATTCCCGTTATTGATGACGCCCTGCTGGAATACTTTATCTCGGAGCGGCAGACATTCGAGATGGGAAATTACCTGACCACCGCCGAAGAACTGAGCCACCGGCTTGTGCGAAATGTTACCAAGTACCTGGATAGTAAAGAAACAACCATGCTGCGAATTGCCCTGAGAGAAATGATTATTAATGCTATCGAACATGGCAACCTCGGCATTACCTATGAAGAGAAAACTGAAGCCACCATGGAAGATGATTACCTTACCTTCGTGGCAAAAAGGCAGCAACAGCCGGAATACAGGAACAGAAAGGTAAGTATCGAATACCAGCTGAAACCGCAGAAAGTGGCCTACAAGATATCAGATGAAGGTGAAGGATTTGATCACCGGTCAATAATTGAGATGACACAGGATGCCAACCAGTTGCAGCATGCCCACGGAAGGGGAATCATGATGGCATCCAATGTGTTCGATGAAGTTACCTACAACAGAAAAGGCAACCAGGTTTTGCTGGTGAAGTACCTGCAGCAGTATTGAACCAGAAGCTACTTGATAATTATTTCCTGCATGTCTGGTAGTTCCGTGCCTGAACCATTAAAGGTTTGAGTTACCGCTGCCTTGCGTATGGCTTCAAGTACTTCTTCCTCGCTGTATATATCCCTGAGACCGAAAGGCCTGAAAAAATCATCCCCCGGGGGAAAAACCGCCAAAAATGGAATTGACCTGCTTCCAAGCTTTTCCAGCAGTGATTCTGCTTCCGGATTTTTCTGGGTGAGATCGGCGGTAAGAACCCGGGCGTTATACCGTGACAAGGCTTCTCTTACCTGTTCTGTATTCAGGGAGGTTGCTTCAACCAGCCTGCAGTTGGGGCACCAGTCGGCGGTAAATTTGACCAGGGTTATGATACCTATATTCCTGTTATCGTTGAGTGCGTCAATTGAGAACGTATCGCTTTTAATAGCGGCCTGTGGCGTGGCTGATCCGGGGGAAGAAAGATAACGGAATGATACAACCTCTCCCATTGTAATGATCAGTAATAATATGACAAGGGACACCAGCCGTTTTCGCGCCGGTTGGCCGGGGCCGGCGTATCGTCCGTACTGCCATAACCCCAGTGATACGAAGAATAGAAACCACAGCATGGAGTACCTGGAGCCCGGATCAAGTATACCCAGAAGATATATCACCGTGGCGCCCAGAAGAAATGCCATGATATGTTCAAAGGTGATCATCCAGTTTCCCGGTGCGGGAATGTAACGCATGAGTTGCGGGCGAAGAGTCAGAACCAGGTAGGGCAGCGCCATACCCGCGCCAATACTCATAAAGATCACGAAAATAACGTAAGGGGGCTGCAGCATGGCCCATGCCAGTGTGCCCCCCAGGAAAGGCCCGCTGCAGGGTGTGGCAAGCAGGGTGGCAAGCAGCCCTTTCAGGAAGGAATCAAGGTAGGGATTCCCCTCGTGATCAGCTGATCCCGCGGCAAAGGAAGGGACGTTAAACGTAAAGACACCGAACATGGAAAGTGCCATGGCAAAAATTATTGTGATCATGGCCACAAGGAACCATTGCTGCTGAAAAAGTTCTCCCCAGTTATAGCCGGCAAACGTGGCAAGAGCCGCAAGTGCCGTAAATGATGCCAGTATTCCACCCGCAAAAAGAAGCCCCATGAGGGTTACCTGCCGCCTGTCTTTACCAGCGTGGGTTATAATGCTCATAACCTTCAGGCTTACAACAGGAAGAACACATGGCATAAAGTTGAGTATAAAGCCGGCAATAATGCCGAATATGATGGCGGTCAGTATGGTGTTAACAGGGGATGTATGAAGGTAACGGGTTTTAAGGCCCTCAATTGTTACAGGTTCATCGCTTTTTACGGCCGCATCTTTTGTTTCAGGAGCAACCCGTGGCGCATCGGCAGACTGAATTCGTTCATTATCAAATACGGTAGCCGGTTTTTCCGGGGGGATTACGGATATCTCCTGGATGATGGTTTTTCGTAACGGGATACACGCCCCCTCGTCACACAGCAGGGCGTCAATGGTAACTTCCACAGAATACATATCCACCGGCAGCGATGATGCGGTTGAAAAGGGAATGGTGATGGAGGTGGATTCTTCGTATATGTTGACATGCTCACGTTCACCGGGAGCCACGTACCTGGTACCCCTTTCAAATACGGGTTTTCCTGTGCCGATCCCGTCAGGGGATTCAGTGAATACCGTGGTTGCCTTCCCGGTTCCCGGTCCCCTGGGATTGGCATATATGTGGGCATTGCCCGGTATCCTGACGGTAACTGTAAAATAGCCGCCGTCCCCTGCATGTACCGCGGGTATTGTGCCGGGAACCAGGTGAAGATCTGTGGGTTTATCTTCACCGCAGGCGATGAACAGTACAGATATAAACAGCAGGGCTATAAAAGCTATAAACAGGGATACCTGGCGAAAGGTCATAGTGTCCTCCATATAAACAATTATTGTGACTACTAAGTTATGACTAAAATATTTATCATTTGCTTCATAGTGATAAGGAATTTGAACATCTCCCCCCGCCGAAGGCGGGGGGAGATGCAGGATTATTATTCATTTTAGAATAATTTTGATTATTCAGCATGACAGCTGAGTAATTACCAATTATTTTACTATAGCATTAACTTCAGGGGTATCCTTTTTTTCTTGAACTAAAGGATGGGCTGTTGTACTATACAGGTACTAAAATATAAGGATGTAACGCAAATGGGAACAACATTGATTATGACATTTATCATTATGACATTGTTTTTTCTCGCCATGTCAATACAGATAATAGCAGGAAGAAAGAAAGAATTCACCCATACCTGCGCGCATAGTGCAGTTGATGGTGACCACTGCCGGGCATGTACTTGCCAGTCTCATGACAACAAGAGGCCGGTACTGCGTGCTGAATTGCTGAACCAAAAACTGTGATTCAAAAACATAAGTATTATAAATAAAGGATGACTATGGCCCACACCATTACAATAAAACGGGGATATGATATTCGCATTGAGGGGGCAGCTGCACCGCAAATCGAATCGGCGGTTGAATCAGAGAAAGTCGCCCTCACGCCGGTAGATTGCAGGGGAATAAGTTCACGAAACGCCGTTGAAGCCGGTGACAGGGTACAGGTGGGTACCAGGCTTTTCTTTGACAAAAATGATGAGCGGATAGCAGGGGTCTCTCCTGTCAGTGGAAGGGTGACTGATATCATACGGGGTAAACGGCGGGTCATCGAAGCCATCGTGGTGGCACGTGAAGGATCGCAAAAATCCGGGCTGAACTTTTCATCCCGTGATCTTTCATCAAGTGACAGGGATACCATAATAGATGTGCTGCTTGCATCCGGCTTGTTTCTTCAGTTAGTGCAGCGTCCCTTTGCCACGGTTGCCAGCCCGGATGATGTGCCCCGTGATATTTTCATATCGGCATTTGACACGTCCCCCCTCGCCCCTGAAACTGACATGCTGCTTACAGGTAACGAGGAATATATCCGAAGGGGCATCAGGGTGCTTGCCGCCCTTACCAGCGGTTCTGTGCATGTGGGTGTTGACGGAAGCAGGGAAACCCCTGAAATATTTCAAACTATTGATGATATAAAGATACATCGTTTCAAGGGGCCGGACCCCGCGGGTAACGTGGGTGTGCATATCCATCACATCGCCCCGGTGAGGGGGCGAAGTGATAAGGTATGGACCTGCTCACTGCAGGGAGTTATCCGAATCGGAAAACTTTTTGCCACGGGAAAACCTGACAATACAGTTACTGTGGCGGTGACGGGCCCTTCTGCTCCAACGAGAAAATATTATACCGCAATGGCAGGATCGCAGATCAGTTCCCTTGTTGAGGGTGCAGGTGATACTGCTGACAAGAGGTTTATTTCGGGAAATGTGCTTACCGGGAGAAACGCCGGGTATGAAGGTTTCCTGGGAATATATGATTCGCAGGTTACGGTTATTCCCGAACCCCGGGATTATGAGCTGCTTGCATGGGTGAAACCCGGACTTTTCCAGGAAAGTGCCTCAAGAACGTTCCTCTCACGACTTATGCCCTGGATGCGGTTTCCGCTTAACGCGAACAGGAATGGAAGCGTTCGGGCTTTTATCGCCTCGGGTATATATGAAAAGGTGCTGCCCATGGATATATACCCGGTTTTTCTTATGAAAAGTATTATCGTTCAGGATATTGACGAGATGGAAGGTCTTGGTATTTACGAGCTTTCAGAAGAGGACGTGGCTTTATGCGAGTTTATCTGCCCATCCAAGATAAGCTGGCAGAAAATACTCCGGGATGGAATAGAGCTTATACAGAAGGAAGGATAATACGGTGAAATGGCTTTCCCGCAGGTTTGAAGGGGTTAAAGAACAGTTTGAGGAAGGGGGCAGGCTGTACAAGGTATGGCCGCTTTTTGATGCCACCGAAACCTTTCTTTACCGGCTTCCGGTAAGAACAGTGGAAGGTGCCCATGTGCGGGATGCCTTTGATATTAAGCGAATGATGATGACGGTAGTGCTGGCGATATTTCCAACCATCATCTTCGGCATGTACAATATCGGTTACCAGTTTTACCTGGCACAGGGGGTGAACCCCGCTATTGCGGACTGTTTTGTGAAAGGCGCATTCGTGCTTGTTCCCATGTACGTGGTGGTGTTTGTCACTGGCGGGCTGTGGGAAGTGGTGTTTGCCCTGGTTCGCAAACACGAGATTAACGAGGGATTTTTCGTGACCGGCACTCTGATACCGCTGATAATGCCTCCTGATATATCCCTGTGGATGGTGGCCGCTGGTACCACCTTCGGTGTAGTGATGGGGAAAGAAGTGTTCGGGGGCACCGGCATGAATATCTTTAATCCCGCCCTGGTGGCGCGGGCATTTATATTTTTCGCCTATCCCCAGGCAATATCCGGGGACAATGTGTGGACCCTGCTTGACGGAAAAGCGGTGGATGCCTATACCATGGCAACCCCTTTATCAGTGGGTACCGGGGCAACGGAGAATATCATTTCCTCGCTGCAGAGCCACGGGTATACTTTACAAAACATGTTTCTTGGTTTTATTCCCGGAAGCATAGGAGAGACATCAACACTTTTGATCTTGATCGGCGGGATTTTTCTAATTGTTACGGGGGTTGGAAGCTGGCGTATTATGCTCTCTGTTTTTGCGGGGGGATACCTGGTAGCCCTGTTGATGAACGCCCTGTCACCATCACCGGAAAGTCTCATGTCGCTGCCTCCCCATTACCATTTCGTTATGGGAGGGTTCGCCTTTGGAGCGGTATACATGGCCACTGACCCGGTTTCGGCGTCTAATACCAACGCGGGTAAATACGTGTATGGCTTTCTCATCGGGGCACTGGCCATAGTCGTGCGTGTGATGAACCCCGCCTTCCCTGAGGGGATGATGCTGTCAATTCTGTTCATGAACCTGTTCTCTCCCCTTATCGATTACGGGGTGATCAGTATCCATATGAGAAGGAGAAAGCGTCGTGCGGCGTGATACAAATACATATACCATATTATTCGCACTGATGATCGCAGCCTTGTTCTCACTGCTGCTTTCTGTTATATCTCAATCACTTGACAGCAGGCAACGCTTGCAGCGTGAGGCCGATATCAAGTTTAATATTCTCATGGCCACCGGGTTGAGGGAGTGTCCGCGGGACCCCCGAGAATTGCAAAAGATACAAAGTGAAAAAGAATGCGTGGATGTACAGTGCTGCTTTGACGAGTTTATCGACTCGCTGGTGGTTGACCATGAAGGGAATCCTGTTGACAGGGAGACCCTGGAAATGGCCTCCTTCCGAATCGAACTGGAAAAACAGAAGAAGAAACCTGCCCGGGAGCGAATACTGCCCGTGTTTAAACGGGTAGAAAAGGGTAAGGTGATCGCCTACTGTGTACCCGTGGTGGGGAAAGGCCTGTGGTCTACTATCAAAGGGTATATCGCGTTGAAACCTGATATGAATACAATATTTGGCATCGCGTTTTACAGCCATGGTGAAACACCGGGCCTGGGGGCCGAGGTACAAACCCAGTGGTTTCAGAACCAGTTCAAGGAAAAGAAGATACGAGACCAGGAGGGAAACCTGGTGTCTGTGAAGGTGAAGAAAGGGAAGGTGCAGCCGGATGAGAAAAACAGGGAACACAAGGTGGACGGTATAAGCGGTGCAACGCTGACCGGCAACGGTGTAACCGATCTCCTGGAAACCAGCCTTGAAATATATGAACCCTATTTTCAGAAGGTGAGAAAGGGAGGATGATATATGGCACTGAATAAAAAGGTGCTGACCGAACCAATCAGTGAAAATAATCCCATAACAATTCAGATACTTGGGATCTGTTCAGCCCTGGCGGTGACATCCATGCTGAAGCCGTCCATAGTTATGGGGATCGCGGTTATATTCGTGATCACCATGGCAAATGTTATCGTCTCATTAATAAGAAGTTTTATTCCAGGAAAGATCCGTATTATTGTGGAGATGACTGTTATCGCGTCACTGGTTATCATCGTTGACCAGTTTTTAAAAGCCTACGCGTACGAGATGTCCAAGCAGCTCTCAGTGTTTGTGGGCCTTATCATTACCAACTGTATCGTGCTTGGAAGACTGGAGGCCCATGCCATGAGCAACCCGGTACCATCATCCTTTCTTGACGGGATTGGCAACGGTATAGGGTATGCAATTATTCTGCTGATCGTCGGGTTTTTCAGGGAGCTTTTCGGATCGGGCACTCTTCTGGGCTACCAGGTGATCCCACAGGTACTGTATGACGCGGGGTATGTTGATAACGGTCTCATGGTTCTGGCGCCGGGGGCGTTTATTATACTGGCACTCACCATATGGCTGCAGCGTATCTATACCGGATACAAGGAAGAAGAGTAGGGGTGTATATGGATCTTCTGAATATCGGCATAAAGGCAATTTTTACAGAAAACATACTGCTTGCCTATTTCCTGGGCATGTGTTCATTCCTTGCCCTTTCAAAGAAGGTGTCTACCTCGTTTGGCCTGGGGATCGCGGTCATCTTTGTGTTGAGCATAACCGCCCCGGCAAACTGGCTGCTGCACGAGTATATATTGAAAGAAGGAGCCCTTACCTGGCTGAACCCGGAGTTTGCCAGCGTTGACCTGAGCTTTCTGACCTTTATCTCATTTATTGCCACAATCGCGGCCATGGTGCAAATAGTGGAAATGGCTGTTGAAAAGATATCAACTGCCCTCTACAGCGCGCTGGGAATATACCTCCCCCTGATAACGGTAAACTGTTCTATCCTGGGGGTTTCACTGTTCATGGTTGAGCGTGAGTATACCCTCGCGGAGTCGACGGTATTCGGGGTGGCATCAGGTATCGGGTGGTTCCTCGCAATCGTCAGCATGGCTGCCATACGGCATAAGATAAGGTATTCCAACATTCCCGATGGTATGCGGGGACTGGGCATCACCATGCTTTTGACAGGTCTTATGGCCATCGCCTTTATGATATTTTCTGGAATTACACTAACTGGATAGGATTATATGGTAACTGTTATACTTGGAGTTGTGGCATTCAGCATTATCGCGGTGTTTCTCTCGGTGCTCATTATCGGTGCGGAATGGAAACTGAAAGAGACCGGTGAGGTAACCATTGAGATCAACGATGATCCTGACAAGGATATCATTGTTCAGGCGGGATCAAACCTGTTGAGCACCCTGGCGGCCAACGAAATATACCTGCCATCCGCCTGCGGTGGCGGCGGCACCTGCGGCACCTGTAAGTGCCAGGTGTTCGAGGGAGGCGGGGATATACTGCCCATCGAAGAAAATCATATCAACAGAAAAATGGCACACGATCACTGGCGCCTGTCCTGCCAGGTGAAGGTGCGTGAAAGCATGAAGATCGGTATTCCTGAAGAACTGCTGGATATCAGGAAATACCATTGCAGGGTGGAATCCAATAAAAATGTAGCCACCTTTATCAAGGAACTTGACCTGCGCATGCCCGAGGGAGAAACGCTGGATTTTGAACCGGGAGGATATGTGCAGATTGATATTCCGGAATACAGTATTGATTTTTCCAGCGATATCAACGTGGATACACAATACCGTGAAGACTGGGAAGAGCAGGGACTTTTCAACATGGTTGTTGACAACGACGAGCCCATCTTTCGAGCTTACTCAATGGCAAATCATCCGGCAGAGGGAAACATTATCAAGCTGAACGTGAGGATCGCAACACCCCCATGGAATGAAAAAAAACAAAGGTATGAGAAGTTTCCTGCGGGTATCGCTTCTACCTATATATTTTCACTGAAGGAGGGGGACGAGGTGGATATATCAGGCCCTTTTGGTGATTTCTTCATACAGGATACCGACAGGGAGATGGTCTACATCGGTGGAGGTGCGGGTATGGCCCCCCTCAGGTCTCAAATTTTTCACCTGTTCAAAACTCTTAAAACAGACAGGAAGGTTACCTACTGGTACGGTGCCCGGTCAGTGCGGGAGATATTTTACGAGGAGGACTTCAGGCAGCTTGAAAAGGAGTTCGACAATTTTTCTTTTCATATCGCCCTGTCAGAACCACTGCCTGATGACAACTGGGATGGCCCCACTGGATTCGTTCATAACGCGGTATACGAACACTATCTTAAAGACCATAAGGGCCCCGAGGATGTGGAGTATTACCTCTGCGGCCCACCTGTAATGCTGGATGCAACGTTTAACATGTTGTACAATCTTGGTGTTGAAGGTGATATGATCCGCTTCGATGATTTTGGATAAAAGTGCTCAAGTTCAATTTTCATGTGCCGATAATAGAAACAGGAAGATTTTTCAAAGGAGGATGTTAATGGTACATGGAGTACAGTCAACAGCTGTAGGTCAGCGCATATTCCAAATGGGAGAGCTTTTAAAAGACATAGCCAGGAAACAGGAGGGCCTTGACGGAAAGATGCTGAAGGCAAGTGTGACATCACAGGTTCAGGGTGCCAGTGTTAAAGGGCTTGGAGAAAACCTGGACACCATCGCCTGAACATATTATGTCTTGACATCAATGCTCAGACCCGCCATCATACCAGCAAGTGAACGTTGATATTATACCAGGGAGATTGTCCATGAAAAGACTATATTGCGTTATCCTTATTATGGGGATGCTGTGGTGTGCCGGGTCTGAAGTATTTGCCGTTGAAACAGGAATTGACGGAACACTGGGAACCGCGTATTCCACGGATCCTGCCAAGTTCGGGATGGATCTTTCATTACAGTATAACTGGCTGCTTGACCCCTTCTTCGTGTTGGGTTTTGAATCAGGGTTGTACTGGGTGCAGTGGAGCAGAAAGGTAGGTGAAGACGAGGTAACACAGGATGTAAGCGGCGACCTGAAAGCCGATACAAATGCCTTTTATATTCCCATCATGGTTGACGCGCAGGTGCGCCTGCCCAACCTGAAAAAAAGCCTGTATGTTACCCCTTATATCAACATTGGCCTGGGATATCCCGTCATGATAATGCATTTCTCCCAGCCGGCATACAAAGACACTGGGGGTGATGAATATCCTGAAGAGAACAAGACAAAATTTTTCAGCGGTTTCGCCTGGCAAATAGTTGCGGGTGCGGGGTATAAGCCGTCTGAACAATCAAAGGTTGAGTTTCTGGGTGAATTCGGGTATCGTAACGCACAATTGAAGAACGAAGATAACATTGAAATCGACATGTCCGGTTTCATGATCCGCATTGGGGTGAGATACCCGTTTGGCGGTTCTTCGGCCAAATAATACTCAGTTAAATATTACGCAACGATTCATCGATGCTCCCGTCAGGGAGCATCCAGTCGGGATGGTATTCACCATCTTCTTCCATCCTGTACCGTACACAGCTTTCCCAGTCACCCATGCAGTAATGCTCAACCCAGTACGGGTCCAGCAAGCCTCTGTCGGTATACCGTTTCATGGGGCATACCGGGTACCATTTGCATTGTCGTCCTGCCATAATATTATTTCCCTGTGAGTACAGGTTCTATTGTATCACCTTGATGTAGATACACAACAAAATCAAACCTGTATTAATTGCTTGAAAATAGTACATACACTATATAGAGTAACCATATAACAAAAAGATGTAACAGTCCATGACGTCTGGAGAAAAAAATGATACCCACTGCATACCTTTTCGATCCCGTGTACATGGATCATGATACCGGGTGGGGCCACCCCGAGCGTCCCGAACGTCTTGCAGCAATTGATCAACGGTTGCGGGGAAAATCGTATTACAAAGATCTCGTAAAAGTGGAACCGGCAGCAGCTGATATTGCCATTATTGAAAAGATACACTCACCTGATTATATACGGAGGGTAAAGAAAGAGATTGAATCCGGTGTCCATTACCTTGATTCAATGGACACCGCGGTATGCAGTAAATCATATGAAATTGCCCTCCTGGCTGCCGGCGGGGGACTGCGCATGTGTGATGTTATCATGAAAGACGAGGCTAAACGGGGATTCTGCGTGGTTCGGCCGCCGGGGCATCATGCCGAATATGATTACGCGGCTGGATTCTGTATTTTTAATAACATCGCCATTGCGGCAAGGTATCTTCAGGATACTCACAATATCGGCAGGGTGGCCATAGTTGACTGGGATGTGCATCACGGCAACGGCACCCAGCATACCTTCGAGCGTGACAACACGGTTCTTTATATCAGTACCCATCAATATCCGCATTTTCCCGGTACAGGCGCAAAGAATGAGCGCGGTAAGGACACGGGTGAAGGATATACACTGAATTACCCTATGCCTGCCGGAAGCGGTGAGGATGATTACCTGGAGGTATTCAGGGATCATATATTACCGGCACTGGAAGAATTTAAACCTGAAATTATTCTTATATCGGCGGGATTCGATGCCCACAATTCAGATCCCCTTTCATACATTGGCCTGTCATCTGAAACCTATTACCTGTTTACCACCATGTTGAAAGATGTGGCAAACAGGTATTCAAAAGGAAGAATGATAGCCTTTCTGGAAGGGGGGTATGACCTTGACGCGCTGGCAACGAGCGTGGAACGGGTTATTGACTGCTTCCTGGAGGAGTAGAGGCACGCAGAAATCGTACTATTCCGCTTACACCTGTCAGGGCGATAAGGATGAGAATTCCTCCTGATAGTATCCTTAAGGTAAGGGGGTCGCCGAATATGCTGAAACCAAGAATTCCCGCGAACAGTATCCTGCTCGCGGATATGAGTGAACCGGGAGCCGCATCAATGAAACGGTACCCCACGGTGAGCAGCACCTGTCCCGCTACAGCGGTAACTGCTGACAACAACATGAAGATAAAGATATATAGATCAGGCATAACGAACAGTGGTATCAAGATACCCGCGTTAATAAATATACCAATGAACATCAGGTAGAAAAGTATGACAAAACTGTTATCATACTTTCGTGCTTCCCTGAGTGCGGAAATGGCCATGCCCGCGCATACTCCCGACATGAGGGCAGAGATGTCACCGGGGTTGATGCTTTTGAAATCAGGTACCACGATAAGGTATACACCGATTATGGTGAGAAATAGAAAGATGTAATTTTTCTTCCTGTTGGCTTCCCTGTTGAAATAAGGGGCTATCAGGAATACGAATACAGGATATGTCATGTTCAGCATGTTGGCGTTAGTCACCGTGGTGAACTGAATTCCCGTGAAGAAGAACAGCACTGCCGCGGTATTGGTTACCGCCCGCAGTATCACTAGCCTGGGATTGTTGGGCCATATGGGTATTTTGCGAGACAACAGGTATAATCCGGTAAAAATGAGACCAACGGAGAATCTTACGAAGGTGATTTCAATTCCGGGAACAGTGGAATTAGTGGTAACAACCTTTGCGAAGACGGTGGACAGGGCAAAGGCCATGGCTGAAAGAAGAAGTAATAATGCCCCTTTCAGTGAAATGGACTTGAATGATTGCTGTTTCATTGACGATCTCTCCAGGGTATACTATACCAGGTGATGTACTACATGAATGAGAAAAAGTCAACACCTGAATGTAAAAGATGCGGCGCGTGTTGTTTCGCCAACATGATTGCCTATGTTACCGATGAGGATATGGCGCGCTGGCAGGATGAAGGCAGGGATGATATACTGCACGTGATTGACAATGAGAACCCGGTATGGATGGGTGATCACCTGGTATCGGCGTCAACCGGTAAACAGCTTCAGGGCTGCCCTTTCCTGGTTCTAGAAAACGGGTTATGTGCCTGTGCCATATATGAAACAAGGCCCTTTGTCTGCAGGGCGTATCAGCCGGGCGAATCCGAGCTGTGTCCCCTTTACAAAAAAGACTTTACGTGACAGGCGGGTGCTGATTTGTAAGAATATACTATTAGTAAACAAAAATTGCAGGAATGAAAGATGAACGGCAGAAGTGGATCGGCGTATCAGGGAATAGCGGTAAAACTCATTATCATAAACGTGGTTGTATTCGTGCTGCAGATGTTAACCGGCAACATGCTGGTGCAGCACCAGGTTGGCAACATGTCGGTGAATTTGCCCGCACTGACGTATTATTTTGGCCTTATGCCCTCCATGGTTGCGGAGAAGGGGTATATATGGCAGATTTTTACCTACATGTTCCTTCACAGTCCCCAGATGCTTCTTCATATCTTTTTTAATATGTATGCCCTCATGCTATTCGGTATTCCGGTAGAGCAGGTATGGGGTGGGAAGCGGTTTTTACAGTATTATCTCTTCTGCGGTATCGGCGCGGGTATGACCATCTTTGTTATCAACCTGATCACCGGGGGTATGGGATATCATATTCCTACTATCGGTGCATCCGGCGCGGTGTTTGGCCTGTTGCTGGCATTTGGAATACTGTTTCCCAATGCTGAATTGCTGCTGTTTTTTATTATCCCTATAAAAGCCAAATACCTGGTTGTGCTGTTTGGTGGAATTGAACTCTTCCTGGAAGTGTTTGGCGGAAGAACCAGCATCTCACACCTGGGGCATCTCGGGGGACTTTTCTTCGGTATCGTGTTTTTTCTGATTTTTAAAAAGAGGGCATTGCGTTTTAAAACGAAACTCTATCGTGCGTCAGCGGCAAACCAGCGAAAAAGTCCTCCTAAAATTTCTTCCCGGGATGAAAAAAGCCGTGAAGAAAGCATCAACCAGATGCAGCAGACAATCATGAAAAAACTGCACAGGGGAGGACAAAAAGAGCTTACTGATGACGAGATCCAGTATATCAAGTACCTTGAGATCATGCTTGGGGATGATGCTGAAAAATCCTGTGATGATACAGAATATGATATTGAATCGGGCACCTGCAGGGGATGTGACAACAGGGATGCCTGTTTTTTGATTGAAACCAGAAAATTTGTGGATTAAAATTATCTTGATTACTAGAATTGTTACTATAATAAGAGTGATATTCATATAGTGTTCTTCTTACCCCGCGACCGCATTAGTGATGTGGCGATATTTCCGAATGGCGATTTCCCGGTTGCGTATACTAATATTGCGCTGCCGGTGGGTAATATACGATTTGCAGAAATGTAAATTCTATTAAAAGATTAGAGGAGTAGAGCAATGTCTAAAAGAGTGTATTTATTCGGTGCCGGTATTTCTGAAGGTGGAGCTGACATGAAGAACCTCCTTGGAGGAAAGGGTGCGAACCTGGCGGAGATGAGCAAGATTGGCATTCCCGTACCTGCCGGATTTACTATTACTACCGAAGTGTGTAACGAGTACTATGATAATAATGAACAGTATCCAGAAGGCCTGAAAGAAGCGGTTAATGAAGCCTTGAAGAAGGTTGAGGACGTAATGGATGCAAAATTTGGTGATACGTCAAACCCCCTGCTTCTATCTGTTCGATCAGGTGCCAGGGTTTCAATGCCGGGTATGATGGATACCGTGCTGAACCTGGGTCTCAATGATGAAACAGTTCAGGGAATAATCAAGAAATCAGGAAATGAACGATTCGGCTGGGACTCATATCGACGTTTTATACAGATGTACGGTGATGTGGTAATTGGCCTTAAGCCTGAAACCAAGGAAGAGGAAGACCCCTTTGAAATAATAATGGAAGAAATGAAGAAAAAAAGAGGGGTGGGACTTGATATTGACCTTACAGTTGATGACCTGAAGGACATGGTTGCGAGGTTCAAGAAGCTGATCAAGGATAAGGTGGGAAAAGATTTCCCTACCGATCCGATGGAGCAGTTATGGGGTGCTATAACCGCCGTGTTCGGTTCATGGAACAATGAACGTGCTATTCTCTACAGAAAGATGAATAACATTGAAGACAGCTGGGGAACCGCAGTGAACGTGCAGTCCATGGTTTTTGGTAACATGGGTGATGATTGCGCAACAGGGGTTGCCTTTACCAGGGATCCTTCAACGGGTGAAAAGATATTCTACGGGGAGTACCTTGTGAACGCGCAGGGTGAAGATGTGGTTGCCGGTACAAGAACCCCGCAGAATGTAACCAAAAGGGGTTCGCAGAAATGGGCGCAGGAAAACGAGATTCCCGAAGAGAAAAGAAAGAAAGAGTTTCCTTCGCTTGAAGAGAACATGCCGGAAGCGTATGATGAACTGGTGAAGGTATACAAGAAACTGGAAAGCCATTACAAGGATATGCAGGATATTGAATTTACCATACAAAATGGCAAGCTATGGCTGCTGCAGACCCGTAACGGGAAACGTACCGCGGTTGCGGCAATTGCTATTGCCGTAGATATGGTTGAAGAGGGACTTATTGAAAAGAATGAAGCCATTATGCGGCTTGAGCCAGAAGGCCTTGATCAGCTGCTGCATCCATGGTTCGACCCCAAGGCGGAGAAGAAGGTGATCGCCAAGGGTCTTCCCGCCTCTCCTGGTGCAGCCACCGGTAAGATCGTGTTTTTTGCCGATGACGCCCATGATTGGAAAGAAAATGGTGAAAAGGTGGTTCTTGTTCGAATCGAAACGTCTCCAGAGGATTTAAAGGGGATGCACGCGGCAGAAGGTATTCTCACCGCCCGCGGGGGCATGACATCCCACGCGGCTGTTGTTGCCCGTGGAATGGGTAAATGCTGCGTTTCCGGTTGCGGCGCGCTTGAGATCAGTTACGCCAAGCGACAGGTGAAAGTTAGAGACCTGACTTTAAAAGAAGGGGATTTCATCTCAATCGACGGGTCTACCGGCGAAGTGATGGAAGGGAAGGTGCCCACCGTTGAACCCGAAGTATCAGGAACATTTGCCACTGTTATGGAATGGGCTGATGAAGCACGAAAATTGTTAATTCGCACGAATGCGGATACACCCCATGATGCAACGGTTGCCAGGAATTTCGGTGCCCAGGGTATTGGTCTTTGCCGAACGGAGCATATGTTCTTTGAAGGTGACCGGATAACCGCCATGCGGAAGATGATTCTTGCTGATGATTTCGAAGGGAGAAAAAGTGCCCTTGAGAAGCTGCTTCCCATTCAGCGTGAAGATTTTTACGGCATTCTTAAAGCTATGGAAGGGCTGGGTGTTACCATCCGTCTTCTTGATCCCCCGCTTCACGAGTTTGTGCCACATGATGATGCCAGCCAGAAAGAAATGGCCAAAGAGCTGGGTGTTGATGTTGAAAAGATCAAGCAGAAAGTTGAAGACCTGCATGAAACCAACCCCATGCTGGGACACAGGGGCTGCCGTCTTGGTATAACATACCCGGAAATAACAGAAATGCAGGCACGTGCCATCTTTGAAGCAGCATGTCAGCTTCACAAAGAAGGTGTGGACGTTAAACCTGAAGTAATGGTACCACTTGTTGGTTCCGTGAACGAATTGAAATTGCAGAAAGAGATAATTGTGACCACCGCGCAAAAGGTTATGGATGAGATGGGTGTGAAGATTGATTACCTGGTAGGTACAATGATCGAAGTTCCCCGTGCGGCGTTAACGGCTGACGAAATCGGTGAGATTGCAGAATTCTTCTCTTTCGGTACCAATGACCTTACCCAGATGACCTACGGTTTCAGCCGTGATGATGCTGGAAAGTTTTTAAACGAGTACATTGATAAGAAGATATTTGCAAGAGATCCTTTTCAGGCGCTGGACCAGAACGGTGTTGGTAAGCTGGTTGAGATGGCTGTTGAAAATGGGAAAAAAGCAAGACCGGATCTCAAGCTTGGTATCTGTGGTGAACATGGCGGAGAACCAAGTTCAATCGACTTCTGTCACAGGGTTGGGCTTGATTATGTAAGCTGTTCACCCTTCAGGGTTCCAATAGCTCGTCTTGCTGCTGCACAGGCGGCCATACGTAATGGCTGAGGAAAGCTAATTTGAAACGGGCGCCTGAAAAATGGCGCCCGTTCTACTATATTCAATTGCATGGTTTACGGGAGGAATTATGAAGCGTATTGCAATCAGTATGCTGATGGTTATGTGTTTTGCGGGAATACTCTTTGGTGAATATAAAGACGCCCTGAAATTATATGAAAAAGGCAATTACCAGGAATCCCTGGATATGATCGCTGAACAACTGGTGGTCAGTGAAGATTTTACCCCGGAATCCACAAATTATAAGCTTCGCTATCTTGCGGCTCACAATCACTGGAAACTTGGAAATGTTGACTCGGCGGTAATACATCTGAAAAGATGCGCCGAAATCAGGGAGGATTCTGCTGATCCATACATCGATCTTGGTTTGATGATGATAGATCATAAACGGTATCGTCCCGCGGCTATCTTTGCCCGTGAATCTATTAAGAGAGAAGAAACCGCACTTGCATATTACATACTGGGGTTGTCGTATTCAGGAATGAAGAGTTACTGGAAAAGCAAGGAATACCTTGAAAAGGCGAATTCACTGAACTCCGAGATGTACCTGTCCTACAATGAACTTGGCAACGTTCTGATGAAGCTGAAAAGATATAATGAAGCATTGACAGCCTACGCCACCGCCCATGCGTTATATCCCGGGTCGGCAAAGGTGTTAAATAACCTGGCCGTGTGCAATGAAAAACTGGGTAACAAAACGAAAGCGCAGCAATACATAAAACAGGCCCATGAGCTGGACGCATCAAACGGGGTTATTTCTTCAAATTATAATTCCATGGTTATTACCGAGACCCCCTGACAACTGGTATTACCTGGTATTACAGGGAGATTATCATTGCGTTCTAAATTCCTTAATAATGATCCCCTTCCATGGCTTTGTGACGGCAGGGACCCTTCCGTAGCCTACCTGACAGCTATACACATCATGGACGTATCAAAAGATTCTGCAGAAGGAAGACGGCTCTATGACGCGGTCTTACACTCTGATGCTGTAAAAAAACTGCTACTGCACGCGCGGCTCGGTGTCATGGGGGACACCCGGCATTTTGATATAATGCCGCGGGGAATCATGTGGAGTTTTGCAGAAGCGGTAACTCGGGGGCTTGATGCAAGGGAAGAAGTTGTTACCCGCACGGCCGCCTACATTGTGGAGAACTTCCAGATGGAAGACGGGGGATTTACCCTGGGATGGACACCCCGGGTGTCGGCAGGTTGCAGAACGGGAGACATGATTTGTTACCTGCTGCAGTCGGAGATGGATGATGACAGGATAGAAGATGGTATCAGGTGGATATTACAGCATCAGCGTCATGACGGGGGCTGGCTTCATTGTCCCGTAGCGGGAACTTGTGATATGTTTCGTTTTTTTATGACCAGAAGATCAGGTAAGGGACTTCGTTATGAGGATGATCACGGTGTGGCAAGCTGTGTATACGCGACCTCGGCATGTTGCCGGGCTCTCATGCAATATAAAGAAACTGAATCAACGAAAGACGGGTTGCAGAGGGCTGCAGAATTTCTTCTTAAACATGGGTTATTTTTTCAGGGGAACGCAGTTACGGGAATACGACATTTGTGTGGACAAAATGATCAGTTTGACCTGCCGGGAGTGCCCGTTCTTTCCCAATATGATACAATTGATGGGCTGCATATCATGGCCCATACCGGCTACATGAAGGATTCACGATGTACTGAGGCCTTTAACGATGTGATGAGACGTCAAAATAGTAATGGAACCTGGAACCTGGGCAGGGCTAAAACAGGCATGCTGACGCATGGACGTGCAGGAAGCAAACAAAAAGGGCTGCCTGACAGGTGGGTTACCATGCGGATATTGAAAGTATTGAAAAAAGCTGGTGAATTGGAGATTGACAATTGATTGTCAGTTCATGAAGGCATAGCCTGCTTCCAGTATAAAACAGATGTTATCAATGGTTCCAGAAGTAGCCCCATCCATAAAGGGTTCGCCACCTGGGATGGTTTCTGTATATGGACTTCCAAAATTCAAGGTATTTCTTGTCCACTCACCGCCAAAAGAAACATACAATCCGCCACTGAAATAAATGGTACACAGCAGATCGGCACCATAGGATAATCCTGAAACGGATCGTGGGTTCGGTGCATCATATGAATCCTCTAGTTCGCCTGCAACGGGGGTGGCATCATATTCACCATAGGAATACCCGATGTAAGGAGTGAGCACGAAATCCCACGTTTTCCTGGTGGTGGCATGAAAGCTTGGCCCCAGGTAGAGGGAATAATCACTGTAGGTGACCATACGCCAGTTTTTGTATTCGGCCCCGAAGACGGTTCTTTGTATAATTATTGAGCGGCGAAACCTGGTTTTAATTCCCAGGTGGTCGATGGGCATGTATTCGCCGGTCATTCCAAGTCCGAAGGACATGTGGGACAGCTTTACGCGTTTGGTTACTTCGTTTTCGAATGTGTAGGTCAGTTCCTGTACAAAGGCGTTTTCAGCGTCGATTATATTCCCTACCGGCATACCCACGGAAATGAAACCACCCAGCAGGATTTGCCCTTCGTGGGCTCCTTCCGGAGGTTTGTCAAGTTCATCAAATTCGGACGCGTGTATCAACCTGGAAGATACTACTATAAGTAATACTGACAGAAAGAGCATTATACGTGAATTCATCACAGTGCTCTTATCCCTGCGGGATTTGTTCCTTTTCCATGATTAAATTTATTCTTTTAACTACCTGCCTTGCGATTTCATCATATCTTGAACTCTGTACAAGAATGTCTACGCTGTCCCATATAAGAGTGAGGCTGCAGCAGTATTTTGCCCTGTATTCCCAGGTCCATGCCTTCCCGGGTTCTTTCCGAACGGTACAGAGTAATGAACCTGTTTCAACGGCGATAGCTTTAAGGGTAAATGTATCAATAAGATTGGGGATTTGACGTCCCTTCTCATAATGCCGGAGGGCATGTCCCCGCCCAAGAATAATGACGTCGGCACCAAGCATCTTGCCGATTTTAACTGCCTGCTTGTCATTTATCAGGCCGGTCATGGAAAGCTGTTGCTCTTTGAGAATTCGCTCAATTGCTTCACGTTCAACAACTTCAATGGTGGTCTGCTTGAAGAACTGGTGAGAGATGGCATCCGCAAATTCATCACCCCATGTTGCTCCCTTGACATCAAAGGGGAACACGGCTACTTTTTTCATCTTTGTATGCAGCTTCATTTCCTTGTGTGTGGCAACATCAATGGATGTGCATGAGGTAACCATTGCCAGAACTATTATTATACAGAAAAAACGTACATTTTTCATAACCAATCTCCAGGGTCAATGATATACTATACTTAATTGAAATGGTGGAGAAATAATACTTTCATGAGGAAAGGATGTCAAATCTATTTGAATTTTGAATTCGTGGATTTACATGAATTTTTGTAATTACTCAGCTGTCATACTGAATAATCAAAATTATTATAAAATGAATAAAATCCTGCATCTCCCCCGCCGAAGGCGGGGGGAAACATCACCAAGGTCTGTTCATTATATAGAAAATGATCTTTATTCTGATAATAGCTGAGTAGTAACGAATTTTTTATATAAACATTTTTTATGTATAATTGTTGAATTATTGGAAGTTGCTCTGTTATATTGTCAAAAAATTATAATACACTAATGAATTCAGCAGCTGGATGAAATAATGGAAAATGCCCAGGGCAAAAAAATTGAAAGGATTTTAATCATAAATTATGAATTTCCTCCTCTTGGAGGGGGGGGAGGGGTGGCCACCTATGATCTTGCCATTGAATGGGCGAAAACAGCCCGTGTTGATGTGCTCACTTCATCGTTCAGGGGCGTCCCAAAATATGAGAATATGAACGGAATACATGTATACCGGTCAAAGATTTTCTTCAGAAAATCCCGTGACGCGGCAACCTTCATGTCAATGTTTTCATATCTGATTACCGGTTTTATCAAAGGAATAGGGCTTTGCAGAAAGAACAGGTATGATGTCATCAACACTCATTTCGTGGTGCCGTCTGGTCCGCTGGGACATGTGCTTAGCAGGTTGTTCTCAATTCCTAATCTTCTCTCACTGCATGGGGGGGACATATATGATCCCAGTAAGAAAATGTCACCTCATGACAACTGGTTTTTCAGCAGGGCTGTCAGGTGGTTGCTGAAAAAGGCCGATGCGGTTGTGGCGCAGTCAAGCAATACCCGGCAAAATGCCATTACCTATTATAACCCTGAAAGAGAAATAGACATCATTCCGCTGGCCTTCCATCCACCTGAAATTCCCGTGGTGAATCGTGAAGAACTTGGCCTGAAGAAAGATGATTTCGTCCTGGTTACCATCGGACGTATAATTAAAAGAAAGGCAATCGATGTGCTTCTCAGAGCGATAGCTAAACTTCCCCCTGTCCCCTACAGGCTGCTCATCATGGGTGACGGTCCTGAACGTGAATACCTGGAGGCTCTTGCGAATGAACTTGGTATAGAAGAGAGGGTACGTTTCCTGGGATTTATCGAGGATAGTGATAAATACAGGTACCTGTCACAATCTGACCTTTTTGTTCTCACCTCCCTTCATGAGGGTTTTGGTATAGTGTTCATGGAGTCCATGTACTGTGGTCTTCCTATCGTGTGTACAAATAACGGGGGCCAGGTGGATTTTCTCACCAACGAAGAGAATGCCCTGCTGATAGACGTGGGGGACGTTGATGGTTGTGCCCGAAGTATAAAGCGATTTCATGATGACGGTGCCCTGTATGAATATTGCGCGAAGAACAACCGTAAAAGGGTGCAGGATTTCTATGCTGAATCGGTGGCAGAAAAATATATGGAAAAATATACCAAAATAATTCAACACCGGGGAAGATAATGCCCGAAAAGAAGCTGGGCTTGATATCGGGGAACAAGGATGTTATTGCCGAGTTCAGGGAGAATACTGCCGGGTATGACATACGGGTGTTCAGTTCGATGAGTACACTGAAACCCGAAGAACTGTTATGCGCGGCACTTGACATAGATTCTATAGAAGATTTCGATAATGTTCAGTTCCAGCTCTCAAGGATCAGAAAGGTGTTGCACAGCCTTCCAGTCCTTTTGATACTCCGTGTTGGGCATCTTCACCGGCTCGAGTTTGAATGGTTTTTTGATGAATTCGTGCTGTACCCCTTCAGAAAAATGGAAGTGCAACGAAGACTTGACAAACTGATATGGGAGAAGAATCTCGGGGCAAGTGATAATACCATAAAGATCGGTAATCTAAAAATTGACATGGATAAGTATTCCGTGTACCTGAATACCGAGCAGTTAGATCTTACATTTAAGGAATTCGAACTTCTGCGATTTCTGGTTGAAAACAGGGACAGGGTGTTCTCTCGAAAAGATCTTCTGAACAAGATATGGGGTATCGAATATATTGGGGGTACCAGAACAGTTGATGTGCACATCAGAAGGCTTCGTGGTAAACTGGGTGAAGAATTCAATTCAATAATTGAAACGGTGCGTAATGTTGGATATCGTTGTAAAGTTCAGGAGTAATGAAAATTGCTTGCCATTTTACAAAGTACTGCCATAGTGTACCGGGTACCATGCCATATTATCTGTGATGACAGTGGTCGGTTCGAAAAACCATTCCAGGATGAATCCAGAAGCAGTACTTACATTGAAATAATATGAGGAAATATTTATGCATCAGATGAAAAAGATTGAAAAAATTTTTGATACCGCCATGACCGAAGACCTGACCCCTTATGCCCACCTGTTAAAGAAAATGAAGAAAAAACTGCCCTTTTTCGGGGGGACAAGAAGAATAGCCGCGGCTGTATTGTGTGAGTATCTTGGCGATATCTCAAAAATTGACATGGACGCGCTTCCCGGGGTAACGAAAAGAGATATGAGCGGACAGGTTGTGTTTGAGGACGTGAAAGACGGAAAGGCAAGAATCTTTATTAACGTGGGGAAAAACCATCGCATATCCCCCGGCGACCTTATCCGCGAGATTGTGAAGAGATCGGGAATTGATGGTAAGCTGATTGGAAAAATTGATATCCATACCACCTATTCTTTTATAGAAGTTCCGGAACAATATGCCGAACTGGTATTGCTGTCAATGGACGACATTAAGATGAAGGGAGTACCGGTTGTGGCTGAACCGGCAAAACGAAAAAAACCTGTAACGAAATAGTGTACATCGTGCACGGCGCAGTTACCCCCAACCCTTCAATTGATTTATGCCCCCTGTGCGGCAGTGGACAAAAGGTGCGTGTTGTTATGGAAAGCTCCCTGCGTTACTGCCGGCATTGCGGGGTCGTTTTTAATACCGCGCATTCTCCGGGGGGGTATGACAGCAGCTACTTCCTTGATGATTACCAAAGGCAATATGGAAAGACCTATGCCGAAGATTTTAACTGGATTTATAACCGGGGTCTTCAACGAATCAATGATATTATTACCTTTTCCGGCAAAAAAGAAGTAAAAGGTCTTCGGTTACTTGATGTAGGTTGTGCCCTTGGGTTTTTTCTCAAGGCAGCCCGGGATAAGGGATTTGACGTTGAAGGGATTGAGATCTCACCATATGCTGTAAAATATTGCAAAAATACCTACGGGTTTACAGTACATAACCTGCCCTTTGAAGAGTTTTATCATCATGGTTCTAATTTTGACGTGATAACAGCATGGTATGTTATTGAGCACTCGATCACGCCAGTTGCTGTTATGAGAAAGATATATACTATGCTGCCTTCAGGCGGGGTGATGGCATGTGCAATGCCATCTTTACGGGGGCCGATGTTTCATTTGCATCGTGATGAATGGATTACAACCCACCCGAAGGACCATTACATAGATTTTTCACCGGGAAGCATCACCAGGGTGCTGAAAAAAATGGGCTTTGCCCGGGTGATATGTGTTCCCGCCTCTTTCCATCCTGAACGGGTATGCGGAAAAGAATCTGTATTCTATCCGGCATTTTCATGGATGTATAAAAAAGTATCTAAAGTGTTTTGTTTTTCAGACACCATGTACATCTATGCGCTAAAATAGAAAAAAAATACAATTGACAGCAATCAACATGAAATTATTATTGCTACTTTCGTATTGGTGTGTATAATCTGGGAGATAATGGCTACATTCGCATGTAGCCAGCATGTACCGTGTTTCAGTGATATTCATGATTGGTTGTGCATTGCCATAGTAGTGATGATATTATCTTCTATTGATATATATTGAAATTTTAATATTTGGGGTGCTTCAAATGAAACGAACATTTCAGCCAAGTAATTTACGCAGAAACAGGAAACACGGATTTCGGGCAAGGATGAGTTCTGCTTCAGGACGTGCAGTATTAAGGAACAGGAGAAGAAAAGGGAGACACAAGTTAACCGTTTCGGACGAACGACACTCGGCCAAGTAAGCTAATCGGGTACAGGTGAAAAGAGAGTATTCGTTAAAAGGCAGGGAAAGTTTTCGTGAACTGTTTGCGAAGGGAAGAAGAATTAATGGAAAAAGTGTGCGATTGATGGTTCTCATGGGAAATCTACATACAGAAGTGATAAGGATTGATAGTACAATCGGGAAAGAAAGTATTAATCCAAAGATTGGTGTAGTAGTGCATAAAAAATACGGAAACGCGGTGCAACGGAACAGAGCCAAGCGGAGAATTCGAGCTATATGCAACCAGTTTTTGCCTTCTATACGCAGTGATTGCAGTGTAATAATCAGCCCAAAGGAACGTTTTAGAACGATGTCATATAATGATGCAGTACAGGATATTAGTGAATGTTTTCAAAAAGCAGGGATCTTGCGATCATGAAAAAAAAATCACCGGTGGCCATGTTGTTTATAATGCTGCTTCGGATATACAAGCTTATCATATCTCCCTGGTTGCCAAACGCATGCAGGTTCTATCCAACCTGTTCGGTTTACGCGGTTGATGCGGTTACAAAACATGGTGCAGTAAAAGGATCATTTCTGGCTGTAAAAAGGGTTTTAAGATGTAATCCCTTTTTTGAGGGCGGTTATGATCCGGTTCCCTGATATAATGAAGTGTAGTGCCAATTCTTAAGTCCTGCCTTACGCACATACCCTCTTTCCCTGTTAAACGTGCTTAATCACGAGATGATGTCGCGCAGAATCAATGTATTTGGCTTTTATAAAAGATTTGATTTATCAGGTTAATGTCCGGATTTTAAAAACGCAATAATGTTCGGGCGTTATTATTTTTTTTACAGGGATTGAATTATGGAAAAAAGAGCAATAGTTGCAGTAGTATTATCATTAGCAGTCTGGATTTTATGGTTTTATTTTGTATCCCCCCCTGAGAAACCTGTGCAAAAGGTTACACAGGATGGGGAACAGGTTCAGCAGCAGTCCGTTCAGGATGCAACACCGAAACCTGTACCTGGAAAGGAGTCCGGGTTTACTGGTGTGAGAAAATCAACTGACTACGCGGATACTGTAAAGGTGGTATCTGCAGCAGGCAGTCAGAAACAGTACAAGGTGCGAACCAATCGTTTTGCAGCGGAACTGACCAACAAAGGTGCTGCCATCGACAACCTGTTGCAAAGAGAAAGAGATATTCAACTGGTTGTGAAGGATACCCCATTTAAGGCAGAGGGTACTTTTGATTTTGCTCTGCATTTTGACGAACGTGAATTTCTCGATGGCAATACTCTCCAGAATGTGAATTGGAAATCAAAAAAGATATCGGACAGGGAATACAGTTTTACCACTACCTTAACCCTTGATGGCGTGCCTGTTCGTGTTGAAAAAAGGTTTATTTTCGTTGAGAACGCCGATTATATGAGGGTTGTCTTCAACATAACCAACGTGGGCAGAAGGAACGTAACGGTACCAAATGGATATATCATTTTTTCTCCAGGGGATATGATGGGGCCCCGGATGGATTATGAAAGTAGTTACAATATCATCGGTAGCGTGTACTACATCAATGACGATTTTGAGCAACCGGGAAAAAATGGAGATTTGAATGACCCTGATGAATGGGTAGAACGTGAAAACGGTACCACCGGCTGGGTGGGTGTGATGAGCCGTTACTTTCTGATTATAATGATGCCGGAGAAATCCAGTGGAACCGGTGTAATATATGACAACAGGGAAGGTACAGGGTATCGTACCGGCGTGTACATGCCGGTTGACCGCTTTCAAAAGAATGAGACTATAACAAACTCGTTTAAGGTATATATTGGGTCAAAAAACAAAGAGAGACTTGTGGCTGTGGACAAGTCAATGGCTGGCGGGGCTGATGTGAACAAGTGGATCGAGCCCATACGGGACCTGGTGATGTGGAGCCTGTTGAGTATAGATTCCCTGATAGGTAACCTTGGGTGGTCGCTGGTAATTTTTTCATTATTGACAAAAATTGTTTTTCTGCCGCTGACACAAAAGTCTACCCAGTCTATGAAGAAAATGCAGGAATTGAATCCGCAGATACAGGAACTTCGGAATAAGTACAAGGAAAAACCCGAAGTTATGAACAAGAAAGTTATGGAGTTGTACAAAAAGAATAAGGTAAACCCAATGAGTGGGTGTCTCCCCCTTCTTCTTCAGATGCCTTTTTTCTTTGCGTTATACAGCGCGCTGATTAACTCGGTAGACCTCTGGCAGGCACCTTTTATTCTCTGGATACAGGACCTGTCTCTTCCGGATACTGTAATGCAGATCGAGGGCTTCAACCTGAATATTCTGCCGATCATCATGACCATTACCACATTTATGCAGCAGAAACTGTCATCGGTGGATGCGGCATCCCAACAGCAAAAATTCATGATGTTTATGCCGCTTATCATTCTTGTGGTTTTATGGAATATGCCTTCAGGACTGGTCATTTACTGGATTATGCAGAACATGCTGCAGGTGCTGCATCAGTTGTATATCAATCACAAGGGAAAAATTGAAGCACAGAAATCATGAAAGAAAAAGGTGTGATTATGAGAAACCAGCTACGACATAATTCAATATTCCTATTGTAATGAGGAGGCGTGAAAATGAAAGTAATAGATGTAGAAGGGAAATCGATTGAAGATGCGACCAGGAAAGCGTTGCAACAGCTGAAGATTGATAGTCCTGAAAAGATACAGACCGAGATAATTGATGAAGGGAAAAGCGGTATATTTGGATTCGGTATGTCAAGACCGGCAAAAATACGTGTGTATTATAATGATAACACCATGGATGTAGGAGAGGTGACCAGGGAGATAATTAATACCCTGTTACAAATGATGAACATAGAAGGAAGTATCGGGGATTTAAAGGAAGGGGAAAGCAAGGTATATGTTGAACTGGAAAGCAAAAATTCAGGACTGATCATCGGAAAAAGAGGTAAAACCCTGGAGGCCTTGCAGTTTATTGTGAATCTCATGGTGAACAAGACATCTGAAACTGAAAAGAAAATCATTCTCGATATTGAATCCTACAGAGCAAAGAGGGAGAGAGCGTTAAAACGGCTTTCCAGGGAAATTGCCACAAAGGTGATTCGAACAGGAAAACCCTGGACACTTGAACCCATGAATCCTTTTGAAAGAAGGTTAATACATCTCACTCTTCAGAATGATTCAAGGGTAATCACAAAAAGTGAAGGACAGGGCATATACCGAAAGGTGAAAATCATGCCCTCCAATCGCAGGTAACAGACTGTATGATGAGTGACGAAACAATTTGTGCCCCCGCTACACCCCCGGTACATTCACCAATAGCCATAATAAGAATAAGCGGCCCTGATTCTATCAGGGTCGTTTCTGAAATATTCAGTGCTGCACACCGGTTGGCACACCGCGGGGCGGTATATGGTACTATCAGGCAGAATGAGCTTCCTGTTGATGATGTGATTGTAACCTGTTATGAGAAACCAGGTAGCTATACAGGGGAAGAAATGGTGGAAATTTCATGTCACGGAAATCCTCTCATTGTGAATCGTATCCTTGCAATGCTGACAGACAGAGGATGCAGGCTGGCAGAACCAGGTGAGTTTACCCGCAGGGCTTTCCAGAACGGGAAAATGGACCTGACCGAGGCTGAAGCAATTCATCATATAATCACCGCTCGAAGCGAGTGGGAGATAGAATCTGCTGTTCAGCAGATGCATGGATCTCTTCGAGAAAAGATAACAAAGATACGAGAAGAGCTTATTCTTTTGAAAGCTGATGTTGAATGCGGGATAGACTTTATTGAGGATGATGTTGAAATCGTGAGTAATGAAGAAGCTGCAAGGCGTATAGACAGGATTGCTGTAATGATTGGGGATGTTTTTCAGCGATGTAAAACTGGTGAAACTATCAGTCACGGTATTGATTGCGCCATTGTTGGGAAACCGAATGTTGGGAAATCGAGTCTTTTAAACTGCATTTTGAATAATGAAAGAGCAATAGTATCAGATATCCCCGGTACCACAAGGGATATCATTCGGGAATCAGTATCAATTCGGGGGTTGCAGCTTAATATAATTGATACCGCCGGGATTAATGATTCATCCTGTGAAATTGAAAAAATCGGAGTTGAATTAAGCCTGAAGAACCTGCAACAGACAGATCTTGTCTTGATAGTACTTGACGCGGTTACCGGAATAACAAATGCCGATGAGAGAATACTTGAGGCGGCCAGAGAGAAGACACGCATATTTATTATAAACAAAATGGACAGGGCAAATGATGGTTCATACCAGTCCATGGCTGCGGTGGTGGGTGAGGAAGTTATTCCCTTTTCTGCACTGAAAGGGGACGGGCTTGATGTTTTGGAGAAAAAGATTGTCAGCGTGGTGCAGCGTGATTTCGTACATCATAAAAATTCCTTCCTGGCTGATTTCAGAATGCTGTCGTTGTTGCAGAAGGCCCTTCAGACGTCTGATAACCTGAAAAAACTGTTTCAAGAAAAAGAACCTCCCGAAATAGCTGCTTTTGAACTACAATCAATGATTGACTACATGTCGGCAATCACCGGGGAGATCACCCCTGATGATGTGTTGAATTCAATATTTTCAAGGTTTTGCATAGGAAAATAGTGCTTATAGTTTTTTCAAAACCGGGTCATTCTCAATGATATCTTGAAAAAGTGTCAGCGGAATTAATTCTGATAATGATGAATTGCTCTTAGCTTCTTTCAGTATAGTTCTGCATTTTGATATTTCAATTTTTGCCGCATTCTTTTTGCCTGATTTAGCGAATAAACGGGCCCTCCAGTATCTTGCGATGAATACATGACGGGAATTTGATGAAGTAGCTATCACCTTTTGCAGGTATGGAAGTGATTTACTTGCTGTACCTGTAATCAACATCTCATGGGCAATCGCAAGTTCAGGAGATAAGCCAAAGGTTTTTGACCGGGCCAGGGCAAGGGTTGTGTTAATTAAAGCATTTGTTTCACCAACGGTTACGCCTTTTGCTTTGTAGGGATCTTTTAATTTTTTGTATGCGTTTGAGTTTCTCAGCCTTCTCCAGGCAGGATCATGGCTGATGAGGGCAAACTGGTGAAAACCTTTTCTGAATGCTTTTTCCAGGTGATGCAGTGCAACGGCGCTGTCTCCCTTTTTCGCGTATACGGCTGCCCGTTCGTAATCGATCCAGTATGAGTTGTCAATTTTTTCAAGCCGGGAAAGCACACTGTTGTATGTACCCGGATCAGTGTTCGCGGTATAATGGAGAATATACGTGGTTCCCCTGATCCCACTTGACAGGGATTTTTGATACCAGTTGATGGCGCTGGATTTCGACCCCTCGTAATGGGCAATAAGCCCCCTGTTGATAAAAGCAGATTCCCGGTATTCTTTTTTGTTCATCGCTTTTTCAAGGATTGACAGTGCCTCTCTTCGCTGATCATCGTAATACAGGTAGAATACATCATACATGGGGTTATCAAGGTCATATTCTTTTACTGTAGTGGAAACTACATGTGGATAATCCATGAGAGCTGCAAAGGTAATTACAGCCAGCAGCACCACTATAGTGCGGAATAGTGTCAGTGTAGATAGTTTCATTTTTTTCTTGTAGAAAATTCCCTTCTCATTATTATAAAGGTATATACGGTAGAACATTATGACGGCATACTATAAAAGGTCAAAGAAAAAATTTGTAACCGGGTGTTCTCTTTTGTTATGCTGCATGTGTATCGCATGTGCGGGGGGGAGCGTTAAGGATACGCCCGGTGAGTATCGCCTTGATGGGGCGGGGCAGATACCCTTTATACTGCGTTACCCCGCCGGGTTGCCTGATAGTACCGACAAATTATTGTCAGAAGATCAACAGCATATGTCAGTAAAAAACAGGTGGGTATTGGCCCGCTATTATCATTTGCAAGATACCACGGATGGACATCTCAGGCGGGCCATACAGCAATATGAGTCTATCGCCTCCAGTAATAAAAAGGAAAGAATGCTGTCACTAACCAACAAGGCCTGTGCCCTATCCCAGATGGGAATGTACAGAGAATCGGAGCAGTTATTCCAGGCATTGGTGGAGGAGGGGTCTTCTGTCATTACCACCTATTATAATCTGCACATACTTTACAGGGTTGGTGAACGGCAGGATGATGAAATAATGGTTCTTACTGTTATGCATGATCGCTTCCCTGAAAGTATATACCCCCTGGTTGAATTGGGAAACATCTATAGTGATAAAGAAGATTATAAAAAGGCCGAACTATTTTACGTTAAGGCGGTGAATACCGGTAGCGGAAATCCCGTACCATTGTACAAACTTGCCCTTTTGAAAGAGCGTATCGAAGAATACGCAGACGCGTCAATTTATTATGAGAGATGCATTAGTGAATATCCCTACTTTCATCCCGCCTACCTTGATTATTCAAATATGCTCCTCTCGCGGGGGGAAAAGGAAAAAGCAGCGGGGGTGCTGAAAAAAGGAATGAAGATCATTGAAAAAGGGAATAAGTAAATACTACCATATTGCTGCCCTGCTCTCGCTGTTTTGTTTTGTATTGCCAGGTGTTTTGCCTGGAAAATACGGTACCGTATGTACTGGTGCGGCAGGATCAGTTGACAGGGATAAATCATTCGAGAAAAGGTACGTGGCAGCACGTATCAGGGGGGACGTGAAGGGGGAACTGGAGATTTTACGTCAATGGATTCCCCGGATAGGGCATGCTCTGGTTATGGAGGTGGCGCTTTGGCGAGTCTATGAATGTACCCGTCATTATTCATTAATCGATTCCTGTCTTGAAGAGCTGAACCGGGCTGTAGAAAAAAATGATGTGATCCGGGGCTCATCCCTTCTTTCGGGGAGGGCAATGCACCTGCAAAAAAGACTGCTTATTTCTTCTGGTGAGCCGGAGAAAGCCGCATCAATATGCCGTGATGCGAATACCATTATCTATTACAAGTTTAAAGAATCTAACCGGGATGCATGGACGCCACTTAAGGCTGATCCCGCGGGTCTCGTTGATCTTGGATCACTAAATGGGAGAAAAGGTGACAATGGGTATGAAATCAAGTCCACTATATACGCGGAAAAAGATAAAAAGGTGTATCTCGGAACCGGTTCAACGGGAAGGATGATTGTACATGTTAATGGAAAAATGATATTTCATGACAAGAGCCGGCATGAATTCTGCGAAGATCAGCACATAATTCCCGTGTCACTCAATAAAGGTGATAATTTATTGAGAGTAAAAA
Organism: uncultured Leptospiraceae bacterium; assembly: GCA_964486725.1. GTDB lineage: Bacteria > Spirochaetota > UBA4802 > UBA4802 > UB4802 > M55B154. The sequence continues at coordinate 31,363 of CAZAOK010000002.1, read as the reverse complement.
TGTATTCTTCATACCAGGGTACCTGCAGCTTCTCCATGCGTATCCTTTCAGCCACTGCTTCGAATATGGGTAATGAGTATAGTAAATATGGAGTGTCATTACCCAACGATACAGGAAATGAAATGCGGCATCCTGCTATTGTGGCAGGTGATGATGGGAATGTATCGGCCCGGGCAAAATTTTATACCGGTTATTGCCATTATCGTTATGGATTTCATGATAGTAAGATGGAAATTATCTTAGCACACTCGGCAAGAAGTGGGATAGCTCCGGCCCTGTGCCATTTTTACACCGGCAATTCTAAGAATACACAGGGGACCCGATTACAGTCATTGTATGAGGCGGCTCGCATGGGTATGCCTGAGGGGCAGCTGGCATTTACTACAAGAGCTTTGCAATACGGTATGGGTGTAGTCTTAATGGATGGCGCAGATCCAATGAACTTTTCTGGCAGCACACCATATGCAGTTATGACAAAAGCATGGCTGTATTATGATGCTGAATTATATTATGCTGCTATAAATGAACTTTTGGTAATAGAAGAGGAGTTACTGTGCAATGATGTACATTACCTGAGTGGAAAGATATACGCCGACATGAATAAAAACCGGGACTCATCACGAGCATTCATGAGATTTATCAGGGCTGGTGGGTTCAAGCCTGAATACATATTGAGTTGTGCGGCAGCGCAGAAGAAAGCGGGTTTGTTGGGGGAGGCAGAGTCTTTGCTGGTGCGGGGGATCAGGTGTTTTCCTCATTCCATTGACCTGTATGTGGAGCTTTGCATCCTCTACAGGGATTCCCACAGGTTGACCATGGCCCTTGGGACGATTCTTGCCGCAAGAAAAAAATCACCATGGAACGAAGATGTTCGACATCACCTGGGCATAGTGCTGGGCATGCTGGGACATGAGGAAAAAGCTGAGCGTTACTTGAGAGATGTAAAGTGACATTTATTTTGAAAAACAAAAGATGGCAAGTATCCATACTGGTATGTGCGGTGATAATTGTTTTTTACCCTGCGAGTGCGGTCTTATCTAAACCGGGGTTTCATCAAGCTGAAAAAAAAATGATAGCACACGCGTGTAAGGGTGATATGAGGGAACACTTCACGGCGCTTGAAACTATTCTCGAAAAATATTTTGCCCAACCAGGGGCCTGGGTATACTTGAAACAGGCCGGGACACTTTCCAGAGTTTTTGGTCACGAAAAAGTTCTGTCTTTGCTTGCGGCAACACGAAAGAAAGTGTACTCGGATAAATCCCTTGAATACAGAAACCAGATGCTTCTCCACCTTGATCTTGAAATCGAATCAATACGCCGTCATTTGATTGCTTCAAACAGTGGGCAACCATCATGTATCAACCCGGTAATAAAATGGATAATTAACGGTCCATACTACAGGTATGGGTATAGTGACCTGTGGCACACCTTTGTACCCGAGATCAGCGGTTCCATGGCATCACTTGTCGAAAATGGAAAAAAAATAAATGCGGGGCAGTCAATGGGATTGGTGGGGATAGATGAAGTCATTGCTGAAGATGGAGGCATCATTTTCGCGTCATCATCTTTTCCCGCCAAAGGTAATGTAAAAATACGGGTGTATTCCAATAGTGAATACGTTTTAAAAATTAACGGGAAGATGGTTGTTGAAAACACTAAAGCGTCAGTTCTGCGTACATGCAGAATTGTTCAGGTAAATGCTCAAAAGGGTATTACCATTATGCTGAAAATGCGAAACAGGCATGACAGGTATTTCAGGGTTCTTGTAACAGATCACAGGGATATGATGATTCCTGTACAATATACCAATGATTTATTTACATCAACGGTGGAGTACATGGAATCAATGGATTATCCTTTTGGCACTATTTCCCGTGACATACAGCAAAAAAATGAATATGGTTTGAGACGGATGGGTATGTATTATGAGAATCTAAAAAGCATGGAATCCTATCAGTATTACCGGGAAGCATTTATGAAGAGTACAAGGGATTATGACAGGGCAAGGCTTATTGCTGTACTTTTGAACAATAGTAGTAACAACGAAGACTCGGCTGAATTGAAACTTGCTTCAGATTTCATTACAGCATCCGCAGCGTCAAAGAGTGCCTGCATACCTTTTCGTTTTCAATACGCCCGATTGCTGGCTGTCTCAGGGGAAAATAAAAAAGCGATACGTGAGGGTGTGAATATTGCGTCTGAAGCACCGGCTTATTTCCCACTTTATGAACCTCTGGTTCGATGGTGTACCGCTGCTGGACGGATTGACCTTATCACGCGATTTCTTTCGCTGGTTAAGAAACAGTTTCCACATTACGGAAATGGCAAATTGATGGAAGCTGAATTTCTGCGATTTCGCGATCCTGAAAGATGTGAGAACATATGCAGGAATATCCTTTCAGAAAAGTATTGCGATGATGCAGAAAGCATAATGATTGATGTGTTATCAGCGCGGCAAAAGTATGCTGAAATGATTAAAGTGGCAGAAAAATTTGGAAATGAATGGATGTACATGGAGAGGTTGTTTCATGGATACATGGCATTAGAAAAATATGCTGCATGCAGGACATTTTTGATGAATGAGATAGTAAAAAGAAATAACATGATGGGTTTGTACTATCTTGGCATGATGGAAATAATACTGGGAGAGGACACTGATTTATACTGGGATAAACTTATCCAGGAAAAACCTGAATGGTACTGGTTCAGAAAAAGGTACTCCTTCTATCGTGCAATCAGTGGAAAGGGCAGTGAAGATGGTGAATCAATTCCGATAGTGAATAATAAAACAAAGCATACAAAATATATATCAATGAATAGAGAATTCCGGATAACTGGTTCAGGGTATTGCGAGGTGAAATGTCATGACCTTCTGTATACAGGCACTGCCAGTGATTATCAGGAGAGGACAGTTATACAGGTTCCGTTTAGTGGCGATACGATAATCAGGAAGCTGAAAGCCACAAAAAATGGAGTATCATACAGTATATTGCCAGAGATTACCCATGATGATGAAAGAACGGTAATATCATTTTCAGGTATCAAACCGGATACTCTTATATCTTGTACATTTGATGTGTATAACGCACTGGATGACAGATTGGGAGACAGGTTTGTAACATTAAAAAGAGTGCCTATAGCAAATTCGCCCTACCCGGTGGATGCAGTAAATGTAAGCATAATGTATCCGCAAGATATGCATCTGGATGTTACAGTAGAGGGAGCTTTGAACACAAGGGATTTCGCCAGGGGTGAGTATAAATTATTTGAAGCTGAATTTAAAAAAAGCAATGACGCAAAAATAAACTTTACTAATTGCCAGACATGGCAGGATTTTGGAGTTGTGTTCAAGGGTATAGTAAAGAAGAGTGGTGAAGAATTTCACATGGCCAATATTCTTTTCCCCGGTAATAAAGATGTTAGATCATTAATCCGCAATGTTTACAACAGGGTTCAGAGAAACATTTCACTTAAAAATGGAGACATACTTAATGTGAGAAGGTCTGTTGATGTGCTAAGCTCGGGAAAAGGTACCGTTGCGGAAAAGGCGGTACTTGCAAAATATATGCTTGAGGGGAAGGGGGTAAAATCCTACCTGGCATTTACAATGAAAAGAGGAAGTGAATCATTTTATGGAAAAAGCGCGAATTACGGAAGAATTGAAAGAGTAATGCTGTATGTGCCGTTGAATAATAATGATTCTGTGTGGCTTGATTTTTCAAATCATGGTCACGATGCAGGTGTGTTGCACCAGGATGTGGACGGGGCTGAAACCATTGTGCTTGCGGGTGATACTGTTGAGTGGATGATTGTGGGAGAAAACTAAATACCCCTGACTTCACATGTATTAGCGAAAGTGGAAACGAATTGTCGAAAAGAAATCAGCGTTTCCGGTGGATATGGCTGAATTGTATGAAATGCGGCATCCAGCGTAGTGGTATTCACGAATTGCTGCAAAAAATATGCGTCAACATGTTCAACCTTGTCCCGAATGGCAAACAGGTCATCCATGGTAACGTATTCAGGTATACAGGTTGTTCGTAGCTCATAAAGGATACCTGAATGACGCAGAATATCAAGGGTGTGGATTATAGTGTCGAAAGGACTTTCATTGCCAGTGAGCAGGTGGTATTTTCCCGGCGAGGTTTTGATGTCCATGGCAATATAATCAAGTAATCCCTCAAGTAGCAGGTCCTCCACTATACCAGGGTTAAACCCGTTTGTATCAAGTTTTACCTTAAGGCCGAGGTTTTTCAGTATACGGGTGAATTCTTTTATTCGAGGAGAGAGGGTTGGTTCTCCACCGGATAGAACAACCGCGTCTATCAGGTGTATTCTACTCATGATAAAAGAGAGAGCTTCATCGTTACTATATCCCTGGAGGCCGCACGAATTACATGCCAGATCAGGATTGTGACAATAGCGGCACCGAAGGTTGCAACCCCCACTGAAGATTATGGCACTGATACAACCGGGGAAATCAATTAACGACGTTTTGTGTATACCCTTGATATTCACAGGAGCATGCCTTCTCAATTGGTTGTAGTTTATACTCTTTTCTTTCTTTGAATTCTTCCTGCTTGCCCTTGTTCCACTGGTTAACCGGCCTGAAATAGCCTACTACCCGTGAATATACTTCTACTGGTATTTTTTTCTGGGTGTTAGAATGATTCATGATAAAACTCCCTTTTTATAAAACTTATGAAATTTTTTCTCTAATATTATTATCGGAATTTACCGGTACATCAATACCAAACATTTCCAGCTCCTCGGGGGTATGCTCATAAGGGCAGAATGAATGAGATCCCGGTATGTATCCGTGAACGGGACAAATGCTGAAGGTCGGGGTAATAGTGAAATATGGAATACCGTAATTTTCTGAAATTTTTCTGACCAGATGCTTTACCATTTCCGGGTCATCAATTTTCTCACCGAGATAACAATGCACAACGGTACCACCGGTAAAACGAGACTGCAGTTCATCCTGATGATCCAGCATGTCAAAAATGTCATCCGAATAGCCAACAGGCAGGTGAATGGAGTTTGTGTAGTAAGGTTCCTGCTGACCCGAGGTGCTGATGTCCGGGAATTGTTCTCTATCGTGACGGGCAAAACGATAACTAACCCCTTCAGCGGGTGTTGCTTCCAGGTTATACATATTGCCGGTTTCTTCCTGGTATGTCAGAATTCTATCGCGCATGTAATCAAGTACACGAAGTGTAAATTCTTTGCCATCTGCTGTCGAAATATCCTGGTCAAGAAGATTAAGGCAGGCTTCATTCATCCCCACCATCCCGATGGTGGAAAAATGATTAATCCAGTATTTCTCATTTCGTTGAAATATATCCCGAAGGTAATGTTTTGTGTAAGGATAAAGATTATTCTGGGTAAAACTTTCAAGTACCTTTCTTTTAATTTCCAGTGATTTTTTGGCCTTATCCATAAGTGCAGAAAGTCCTTCAAAAAAATCTTCCTCGGTGGATGACTTGTAAGCCAGCCGTGGCATGTTTATTGTTACAACGCCGATGCTTCCTGTGAGTGGATTGGCTCCAAACAGTCCACCACCCCTGCTTCTGAGTTCCCTGTTGTCCAGCCGTAATCTGCAGCACATGGAGCGGGCATCTTCCGGGTCCATGTCAGAATTTACAAAGTTGGCAAAATAGGGTATGCCGTATTTTGCGGTAATTTCCCAGAGTTTATTAAGGGATTTATTGTCCCAGTTGAAATCCTTCGTAATATTAAAGGTTGGGATGGGGAAAGTGAAAATCCTGTGCCGTGCATCACCTTCAAGCAGGCATTCAGCAAAGGCGTTGTTGAATATATTCATTTCTTCCTGGAACTCACCATAGGTGGACTCCATGATGTTACCGGCAATAACCACGTGCTCGTCGGCAATGTTAGAAGGAACCTGCAGGTCAAGTGTCACGTTGGTGAAGGGAGTCTGAAATCCCACACGTGTGGGAATGTTCATGTTAAAAACAAATTCCTGCAGGGACTGCTTTACTTCGGCATAAGTAAGCCCGTCATAGCGGATGAATGGGGCAAGGTAGGTGTCAAAATTCGCAAAAGCCTGGGCGCCGGCGGATTCACCCTGCAGCGTATAGAAAAAGTTTACCACCTGTCCCAGTGCTGTACGGAAATGGCGTGCAGGTTTACTTTCTATCTTACCTGGAACACCACCAAAACCCCTGATGAGGAGATCTTTCAGGTCCCATCCCACGCAATACGCAGACAACAGGCCAAGGTCATGGATGTGCATATCACAGTTGGTGTGCAGTTCGCGAATTTCTTCCGGGTAAATACGTTCAAGCCAGTATTTTGCGGTGATAGCGGAGGCAATATGATTGTTCAATCCCTGCAGGGAATAGCTCATGTTGCTGTTTTCATTAACACGCCAGTCTGACCGGTCAAGGTATTCTTCAATGAGCTGAATTCCCTCGTTCAGAAGGCTTTTCCCTTCGCGGATTTTTCTATGCTGTTCCCTGTAAAGAATATAGGCTTTTGCCACTTTGGCATGACCTTTTTCGATCAGCATCTTTTCAACGAGATCCTGAATATTCTCAACAGAGGGTATATGATCATCCTTGTAGAGGATCTTGATGATATCCACAACAGAATCTGCCACTTTTCGGGCAGTTTCCCTGTCTGTACCACCAACCGCATTGGCTGCGTTGAAGATGGCATCGGTAATTTTTTCCGGGGTAAAAGATACTATTCGACCATCCCTTTTACGGATATACGGGAGGCCTGTGCTTTCTTTTGCCATGTGAAGACTCCGCACGTAGTAGAATTATTGTATTAATGAAGCTTGCAACAGTTGCAATCAGTGTTTCCGTTTGTCATTAGACAATGCAAGTTGCTGAACTTGTAATTTTATGTAAGCAAAAAACGTGGAAGCGCTGGTTACTTGAGCCGTTTGCTATCCTGAAACCGGTACTTTAAAAAAAATGTATTTATGTATAGTTGATAATTTGTGATCCGTCAATAAAAATATTATGTCTCTAAGGAAAAAACATAAAATTTATCCTGAATTGGTAGAACAGGATATCCGAAAATAATAGTACGGTTTATCACTGGTAGTGCCAGTACAAACCTGTGTAAAGAACATTTTGCGCATGGAGATAAAAAATGAAACGCGGCAGGCTATTGTACAGTATTTGTGTCGTTATACTGGGTGTGACCATGGGTTTTTCAAATGTGTCATTCTCAGATGATCTTATCGAGCAAATAAAATTGAATAATGATGAGATACCCGAAGGTTTTATTCTTGGAAAGATACCGAAATTCGCACAGAAAGTGTTTGAGGACAATCCCTGTTATGTGAATGACAGGGGCATAAAAGTAATCGCGGACAAGATTTACCCGGGAGGATACGCGGGAAATCTTAAAACAATACATGTTACCATACTTGCAGGTTCGCGTACACCTTACGGTGATGACATGGTTTGTTATATCCTGGTTTTCAAGGATGAGAGTGCGGCAAAAAAGGAATTAAAAAAACTGAAAGAATATACAGATGCAAACAGGGACAGAACACTGCTGATCGTAAAAGACACGCTGGCTGTATTCATCCATGCCGATGATACCGAACATTATCGGTATATTGAATCGATGGGCAATAAGATAAGGGCAAGGCTGCAAAAAACTCAATAAATATTCTTTTTTAAGAGAAGTTCTTCCAGCTCATCAGCCTTGGCAGCTATATAAAACAACGATTTCATAAAGCGTTCGGGGTCACAATCTTTGAGAAGAATGGAGTTTCTGAGAATCAGGGTTTCATTGAGAAGTGCCAGGGCACCATAATTCAGGGTGCTGTTAACACGGAGTGCGTACTTATAGAGTTCGAATGAATCGGTTTTCAACTTTCCGATTATTGAGTAATAATTGATGATCCTGTCCCCGGATTCATCTTTCGTCAGGGTGATCAAGATCTCCTGGTTGCGGTTGTTTTCGAATTCAACAGTTGTAGTATACGCACCCTCTGAATCCTTATGGAATTTCATCTTGAATTCTGATGCTATCGCGGCTATGAAACCATCAAAAACTTCCATTCGTTTATCTCCAGTTAGCAGTATTGTGTTTTATTCTCGCCATGACTGTTTATAGCAGTTCCGCGGCGTAATCAGTATTCAGATTCCCCTGAGACTGTAAAGCCATAACGGGGTTATCGATAATTGACTGAGCAATGTCACCGGTCATTTGTGACGCGGAATCCATGTTGATGTTGCCGGTTGCCACTTCAGGAATATTTTCCCGGCCGGCCATGGTGTCAATAAAAAAATCAATATTTTGTCGATGTTGCCGCAGTTCGCCAATAATGGATGAAGCCTGTTCGTGAACACTGCCAGGGTTTTCACTGGTATTATTGACCAGTGATTCTAATGACTTCATGGTGCCGGAGATCTCGCTAACTGGAAGTGAAATTAATCCATTGCTGTTTTGTGGCAATGGCATGGCTACACCCGTTACTCCGAAATTGTTCAACTGGTTGTTCATCGATGACACCTGGGCTTGTATGTCTGCCATATCCATCTTGCTGTTACTGAATGATTCCTGGATACCCCGTTGTATTTGCAACGAGATGTTGATGGCCTTGTTCACTATTGTCTGTGCAGTATTTGCCATGGTTAACGCGTGTACTGCCTGCCGGGACTGCCCTTGACCCGTTCGTGCAGAAGGGCCGGTGCTGCGTGAAAGAGACTTCCCTTTCTCCTGGGATACTGTTTCCTGCGCATCCCGCCTGGATAGATTCCTGCTTGAAACAGGAATATCCTGAATATTAGTAAATATTTTCATGACTCCCTCCCTGAACATCACTTAATATGTTTTTACCTGAGAATTGTGCATTTGTCAATATATTTGTCATTGTCAGGAAAGGTATTGTAAATATATGATGGTAACAATATTTTTTGAATGAACTCACATTGATTATACGCAATTTGCTTGATGACGGGGCTTTTATTCTTTACAATATAAGCATCGTCACAGGGAGAAATGAAATGAAAATTTTAAGCATATTTGCAGTTTGTACCATACTTGTAACGTTTTGTGCATGTGAAAAAAAAACGGACAACAGGGTGTCACGTCAGCAAATATCTTCTGATGGCTCCAATGATTATAAGTTTATGTTCAGAGAGGAAATTGAAAAAGAACAAAACAGCAATGAAACTGAAAATGCTGACGCATTCAGATGAGAAAGGCAATAATGGGGTAAAATGGTTTGATTCAGATAAGTAGTGATAACTTGTTGACATACTTACTGGAAAAAAAAGAACCGGTAATGGAAGCAACGGTTTTCAGGGAATTCCTGTCCGAGCAGCCATGGTATGATGATCAGTTAAGTCTTTTTGTCAGGCATTTTTCTCTCTTTCACGCGTTGTATAACCTGAAAGTGAACATGGCCATGGAGGGGTATTATATTCATACTGATCCGATGAGAATGGCAGCGGTACCATATCCCGAAGAAGGGTTATGCTATCATTATGATTCGGAAGAAGGTACATTTTGCGGCAGGGCAGTGGAAGATAAAACATATTGCAGGATGCATGAATCCAGGTACAGGCATATAATGAATTCCCTTGTGTACGATCCCCTGCGTGAATTTTACCGGGATGAAAAAAATGTTGAGTATGGGGAAAGCCGTCAGTTCAATGATGTTCTTAATGGGGTGAAAACATACGTCATTCATAAAAGGGACGTGGATCATGCCCTCGAAACCTTTGATATTAAAACCCCATCCAGGAAAATAATACAGGGGAAATACAGGCTTATGGTGAAGAAGTTTCATCCGGACAGGCCAGGGGGAAATCTGGACAAGATGAAGGATATCAATCGGCAATATGCACTGCTTTTAAAAGTATTTACAATTTAGACAGAGAAAAATGCTGTTGCGGTTTTGTTGTTTCTATTATAGAATGTACTGATGTGATGAGAAATAACGGTAGTTCGTAAATAAAAGGTGTATTACATAATTTTATTGCAGGAGGAGTGATGTTCCATGAATAACAAGGCAAAATATATCGTTCCGGTAATACTTGCAGGTGTGGCGGTTCTTACACTAAATACATTCTCATGTTCAAAGAACCAGTCAACATTGTTTGGAGATATGAAACAGTCCCCCCTTAAGGGTAATGACGCAAACAAATACGCGGTGCAAATGCAGGAAGCATTCATACAGGTGTCTGAACTGTACAAAGAACGCGTTGTGTCAATCACGACTGAGCAGACAGTTCAAATGCCCCAGCACCCGTTTTATGATGATCCTTTCTTCAGGCAATTCTTTGGACCGCCAAAGAATCGCCAGAGGGAACGGAAACGTGCCGGACTTGGTACAGGATTTGTTCTTTCAGAAGACGGATACATCTGCACAAATCATCACGTAATCGCGAAAGTTGACAAGGTTACCGTCAAGGTAGATGATGAGACCTTCGACGCGAAGGTGGTGGGATCGGATCCCCGAACGGATATAGCCCTGTTAAAGATTGAAGCGGGGAAAAAACTGAAACCGGTGTTTATAGGTGATTCAGATAAAGTGCAGGTAGGAGACTGGGCGATAGCCATTGGTAATCCGTTTGGCCTCGACAGGACTTTTACTGTTGGTGTGATCAGCGCCACCGGTAGACGGGATGTGGACATGATGGGTGGTTCCCAGTCTCATATACAGACAGATGCTTCAATTAACCCGGGAAACTCGGGTGGTCCTCTCATTAACATTAATGGCGAGGTGATAGGTATAAACAGGATGATCTATTCAAGCAGTGGTGGATATATGGGAATAGGGTTCGCTATCCCGATTAATACTGCCAAATCCATACTGGAACAATTGAAGGAAACAGGAAAGATAAAACGAGGTTTTATCGGGGTACAGATAGTACCACTCACGAAAGAATACGCCAGGGAGAGGGGACTTGACGATACCAGCGGAGCACTTATTGGCGGTGTTATGGAAAACAGTCCCGCCGAGAAAGGGGGCGTGCAGGTTGGAGATATAATACTTTCGGTAAGCGGGAAAAAGATTAAGTCTTTTGAAACCTTACTGGATGTTGTGGGCAAGGCAAAGATAGGGGAAACACTGAAGATTGTGGTATGGCGAAACAAGTCCCGTGTAACACTGTATGTGAAAGTTAAAGAGAGACCATAGATCTGCAGGCAAAAACAGCATGGTAATACCCGGAAAGATTTTTACACACTCCGGGTATTGCTGTAATTCCAGATCAGGCAGGAAAACTATGAAAAAAATACTTGGCAGGTTCCAGGATTTCATGGAGAGGAGTGCCTATGCAGGTATTGTTACCGGTGCTTTCCTTTTCATCATCATTTTATTTCTCAGTTTTACTACACCATATCACCTTTTTAAATTAAAATTATATGATATAGCTTTCCAGGTGAAACCGTCACCACCCGAATGGGAATTCATTTCATTCATTAACATCGATGATAATAGTCTCAATAATGTCGGACAGTTTCCATGGCCACGTGATATCTATGTCTACGGGATGGAGGTGTTGCGGGATACGGGGAACCGTCAAACCACCATGGATATACAGTTTCCTGATGCTTCACCGGTGGGCCTGGACATGGAGGCCTACAGGACGCTGCTGGATGATTTTCGTGAAGGAAGCCGTATACAGCCGGCAGATGTATCGGATCTTTTAATAGATCGGGATGTAATGCTTGCAAATGGAATAAAGTCAGTGGGGAATGTGATTATCCCTTTCTCCTTTCTGAAGGAGGAACTCACCCCACGACAAATGCTGGTCGAACAAAAAGAACGTCAGCAACGGGCGCGACAGGAATTCATGCACAGATCTTCTATTCCTGTTCCTGAAAAAGACAGTGAGAAGTTCATGAGCATGGTTGATAATGAACGGGTTGCAATACAGTATCCAATACCTGAAGTGATTGAAGCCGCGAAAACCTTCGGGTTTGTGGACAGTGATTTTGATATGGACGGTACAGCAAGACGGATACGGTTGTTGCGAGTATTCGATAATCGCGTGTTCTTTCATATGGGCCTGGTTATGGTTATGGACTTGTGTGGTGTTTCCATGGATGATGTGGAAATTCATCCAGGGAAACGGGTTGTGCTGAAAGAAGCGTTGAACCCGGTGACACATAAGAAGAAAGATCTCGCAATACCCATCGACGAAAAAGGAATGTTAAACATTAACTGGGCTGGTCCTCTGGAAGAAACATTCAATCACCTGTCCTACTATGCTCTTCTTGAATACAGCATGGTTGAAGAAGAAGTGCATGGCTTTCTTGACGAGCAGGAAATAGCCATGCAGAAAACAGAACGAAGCGGGTTTATTGGGAAGCTGGCTGAAGCTGAAGAACTATACGCGAAGGCAACTGACCCTGTAAAAAAACGTGAATTGTGGCAGTCCATAGTAACATACAGGCAAAAAATCGGTAAACTTGATAAAGAATTGATTCAGCCATTGCATCAGGAGCTCAAGAGGCTAAGAGAAATTGAAAAGAAAGACCCTTCTGCGTCAGAATCTGTGGCAGATCTGTCTAACTTCATTAAAGCCATTCAACTTGTACGGAAAGTGGAAAACCTGCGTCATCATTCCGCTATTATCGGTCTTACCGCCACTGGAACACAGGATATCGGGGTAACTCCCCTTTCATCTCATTACATGATGGTGGGAACTTATCCCAATGTGCTGAACACTATTCTCCAGAAAGAATTTATCACGGAAGCTTCAGGCATGGCTAATTATATTGTCATGCTGTTGATTGCTCTTCTCAGTGGTTTTGTTATTCAGAAACTTAATGCAAAGCAGTCGGTTATAACGATTATAGCATCAGGTTTCGGGTTTTATGCGGTCATATTGCTGGTTTTTTCAATTATGAATCTCTGGTTTGATCAGCTTGGGATTCTGCTTTCAATTCTACTTCCATCTCTTACCATTGCTTCTGTTAAATTCCTGAAAGAGGAGAGCCAGCGTCGATTTATCAAATCGGCATTTGGTCATTATATATCTCCACGCGTTATCGATGAGATCATTAAAAACCCTGAAACGCTGAATCTTGGGGGGGAAATGCGTCAAATAACCACATTTTTCTCAGATGTGGCTAAATTTTCCACAATATCAGAGCAGCTTACTCCTCCCGAACTTGTACTGCTTCTTAATGAATACCTGTCTGAGATGACAGATATTATTTTAAAAAACGATGGTACTATTGACAAGTACGAAGGTGATGCAATAATGGCGTTTTACGGGGCACCTCATTTCCTGGAGGACCATGCCCTTCGGGCATGCCATGGTGCCATGGAAATGCAGAAACGTCTTGCTGACATGCGGGAAGTGTGGAAAAAGCAGGGAAAACATGAACTATACGTTCGAATGGGTTTGAATACAGGTGATGCTGTTGTTGGCAACATGGGATCCCGTACACGAATGGATTATACAGCCATGGGGGATTCTGTAAACCTTGCCTCGCGGCTTGAAGGGGCGAACAAGCATTATGGTACGTACCTGATGATCAGTGAAGATACCCATATGCTGGTAAAAGATGATTTCGGTTACAGGGAGCTTGACACTATACGTGTAGTTGGAAAGGAAAAGCCGATAAAAGTTTTCGAATTAATGGATACCTGGGGAAACCTGTCCGACCAGATGCTTGAAATGCGTTCAAAATATAATGAAGGATTGAAGCTATTTAAGGAAAGGGACTGGAAGAAAGCCCGGGCAGCGTTCAGGGCGGCTTTGAAAATCATACCTGAAGACGGGCCAAGCAATACATATGATGCAAGGTGCACCGAGTTTATTCAAACACCTCCATCAAAGAACTGGGATGGTGTGTACAGGCTTCGGTCAAAATAATCATACGTAAGAATGCTGTAGTCTGCGAGGTGATTTATGCGGCAGGAATGGAGCATAGTTATATATCTGCTGGGTGTTGTATCGGCGGTATATCTTCTTTTTCGATACCTGATTCCATTTGTTTTAAAGTTTGTCGGGGTTGTGCTTGGTGCGGCTTTTTACATGATTATGTGGATAGTAATTGCATTCTGCGTAGTCTTTCTGGTTGCATACCTTGTGAACATGGCAAGAAAGAGATAACCCGGTTGGAAGAATTTGCTTGATAATTTTATATACCTGTTGCAAAGAGGTGTATAAATATGTTTAACCCGGGAAACGTAAAGGCGACGTACAATGAAACCAATATTTAATGATTATAAAATGAGACTTCGGGCAGGATTTGTCAGTATCATGCTTATATCCCTGGTGGGAGGCCTGGTATTTGGATACGTCCTTTCCGAAGTTCGTAATTTTTCAGGTATAGAAAGTCTGAAAAAATTTCAGCCAAGTATTCCCACAAAGATATATGATGTCAATGGCGAATTGATAGCTGAGCTTTTTCACCAAAAGAGAGATCTCGTGGCATACCAGGATCTCCCCCAGCCCCTCATAAATGCATTTCTCGCAACCGAGGACCAGTCATTCTATTCCCATATTGGTATAAATCCAATGGCTATTGTTCGTGCCATGCTGAAAAATATTGCCGCGGGAAAGGTTGTGCAGGGAGGATCAACGATAACCCAGCAGCTGGCAAAGAGGCTGTTCACAGAAGGTGAACGAACTTATACAAGAAAGGCTGTTGAAGCGGTGCTCGCGCTGCAGATTGAAAAGAAATTTACCAAGCAGGAAATTCTGGAAATGTATTTCAACCAGATATACCTTGGACGCGGCTGTTACGGTATATCTTCTGCCGCGAAATTGTTCTTTGACAAGGATGTGAAGACCCTGAACGTGGCAGAGAGTGCGGTGCTTGCAGCACTGCCATCCGCACCGGAGGCGTATTCTCCCCTCATGGATACACATGCTGCCTATGACAAGAACCGGGATATTCTTAACCGAATGGTAAATATGGATTTCCTTACACAGGAAAGAGCTGATGAAATATACAAAACTTTCTGGCCTGAGTATGTGAAAAAGATAAAAACAGAATATCCAACGAAAACAGCCTACACTCGGGAAGTTGACAAGGCTCCATACTTTACCGATTATGTGCGCCAGGTACTTGTGTCACGGTTTGGAGGGGACGTGGTCTATAACCAGGGACTGAGCGTATATACAACGCTTAACCTTAAAAGACAAAGAGCCGGACAAAAATACCTTCAAACTGGAATTGAAAAGCAGGATGACGTATCCGCAAAGGCAAACCAGTATTATTCCAACGCTGTTGACCGGGGGCTATTCTCCGCGTACAGCCATTTGCGTACAATCTTCAGCCTGCCATCGGTACTTGTAAAAAATGATCTTGAAACCAGGTTTAAAAAACGCATGGTTGATGATCTGAATGATAGTCTTGAAGTATTATCACTTGTCAGCGGTGCTCCTTCAGTTCACCGGCATGTACAGACATTTCGTGAAATTACCAGTGGTATCTCCAGTACCTTGAGTGTTGAAGGTGCCCTTATCGCCATTGAACCGCAGAGCGGGTATATCACCACCCTTGTGGGTGGTTCGGGATTTAGTGTCGATAATCAGTTTAACAGGGCAATTCAGGCGCGACGCCAACCCGGATCAGCCTTTAAGCCTTATGTGTATGGAGCCGGCATTGAATCCAGGATGATCAATGCGGGTATGGCATTGCCTGATGCTCCAATAATGGATATAGACGGTGAAGGGGGCAGCTGGAGCCCGGATAATTACGAGGGAGACTACATGGGGCTTGTGCGTGTGAGTAAAGCGCTGGCAGCTTCGATTAATATAATTTCAGTGCGTATATTTGATATTATAGGTGCTGACAGAATAATTGAGTATGCTTCCCGTGTACTCAAGGTACCTGAGACACGTTTTCATCCTAATCCATCACTGGCACTGGGGACTACAGAGGTTACCCCTTTTGAAATGGCAACCGGATACGCAACGTATGCGAACAGGGGCAGGGAGGTAATTCCTTTTGCCATACGATACGTGGTTGACCGGGACGGAAACGAACTTGCCAACATAGAGGAAGAAGTGGGTAATGTGATTGCCGCCAAGGAAGAAGATGGTAGTATTCAGGTTATACCTGAGGATGTGGCATATGTCATGACATCCCTGATGGAAGGGGTGGTAAACAGCGGTACCCCAACCCGTACCATTCGCGGGGAGGCGAATTTCTACCAGGACTGCGCGGGAAAAACCGGTACAACTTCTAACTGGACAGACGCGTGGTTCTGTGGGTACACACCGGATATTGCGGCGGTTGTATGGGTGGGGTATGATAAGCCATTTATGTCACTGGGGAAACATCAGGCCGGTGCCTCTGTTGCAGCACCCATTTGGGCAAGGTATATGAAAGAGATATACAATGGAATGAATGAATCTAAATTCGGGCCACCCCCTCCGGGGGTATATCACGGAGCAGTTTGCGCGTACAGTGGTTGTGAGCCTTCAGAAAAGTGCACGGAAGTTGTTTCAGAGTTATTTGTAAAGGGTGGCGGACCACGATGCAAGTGTAGTGGCGAACATATGCAAATGAAGTCCATACTTGAACGGTACATGGAAAAAGAAGGACTGGTGCTGGAAGAGTAGTAATGGAAAAATATTTCTTGATATCTGGTTGTCCTGTGATATATTAATTAAGCTTAAATCAATATTTATATAAAGGGGATTGCTGGTAACGTTCTATCACAGCAGGAGCAGGGAATGTATAAAGTAGGTGATAAAATTGTGTATCCCATGCATGGAGTAGGCATTATTGAATCAATAGAGCGGAAAGTGGTTTTGGGAAAACGAACAGAATATTATATTGTAACAATTATTAACAGCGGCATGAAGGTGATGCTTCCTACGGAGAAAGCCGATGAGATTGGGATTCGAAGGATTATTTCGAAGAAAGAGGTCTTGAAGGTGTTGAACTTGTTAAAGAAACTGGACGTAGAAACTGAGGATGACTGGAAACTCCGGTACCAGGGAAACATTGATAAAGTTAAAAGTGGTTCAATATTTGAAGTCGCTGAAGTAGCCAGGGATCTTTACAGAAGAGGCCGTGAAAAAGAACTTTCCATAATGGAAAGAAAGCTTTATGAAAACGCGTACCAGCTTGTTATTCATGAAATAGCCCTTTCAAAAGATGTAAACATAGAAGAGGCGGGAAATATAGTATCAGAAGCACTCTCCTCTGTGTGATGTAACCTGCGTTCCCCATTAAAAACTGTACATATGATGATTCGGTTTTTTTTATTTTTGAGTCATCATAATTGTACAAGGCTTAATTTTTTCATTATCTTATATTGTACTGTTGCTCTATGCATGCAGGCTGTAGCCTGGGACATGCATTTTTTCGGGATTTTTAAGTTATTCCCGGATGAACAAATCTTTTAAGAGGTATTATTGATATGATTACAGTATTCAGAGTGTTATTTATTCTTATTTCTGTACTTTTCAGTGGTTTGTATTTTATTAATGTTTCGATGAATGCAGCACTCATTGCCGCGGTAATTGCGGCTGTAGTTGCTTTGCTGTTCATTATTGTCGTTGAATACATTTCTCATACGTTTTCTGCCCGTGTTATTCTTGCTGCAGTTCTGGGCCTTATTACCGGTTTCGTTCTTGCCCATTTAATGACACTTGCCATTACAATGTTGCCATTAGGTATATCGCCCGCTAAAGTTTTGGTTTTTAACGCGGTATTGTATCACCTGCTGGGATTTGCAGTGATGATGTTCTTTGTTATCAACAATGAAGAAATAGCCTTCCTTGACAAACTGGTAACCACTCCCCTTGAAGAAGGTCGGGAAGCGGTTATTTCATACAAGATACTGGATACAAGCGTTATTATTGACGGCAGGATCGCTGATATTTGTGATACAGGATTCATTGAAGGTATACTGGTTATCCCGAACTTCGTTCTCAATGAGCTTCAGATGATCGCTGATTCTGCTGATTCAATTAAAAGGAACAGAGGTCGGCGTGGGCTGGACATTTTGAATAAAATGCAAAAAGATCAGTCAATCATGGTTAAAATATCAGATATGGATTTCGTTGAAATTCCAGAGGTTGATGCCAAGCTGGTGAAACTGGCAAAGGTAATGAAGGCAAAGGTAATTACAAATGACTTCAACCTGAATAAGGTAGCTGAATTTCATGGCGTGAAGGTTCTGAATATTAACCAGCTTTCAAACGCATTAAAGCCCATAGTGCTGCCGGGTGAAGAGATGTCAGTATCATTGATTAAAGAGGGAAAAGATCCAAACCAGGCAATCGGGTATCTTGATGATGGTACCATGGTGGTGGTAGAAAACGGAAGGCCGAAAATGAACCATGAAGTTGATGTAGTGGTTACCTCTGTTCTTCAGACAACTGCAGGGAGAATGATTTTTGCGCGGCTTAAAGAATACTGATCCTCAGGTACTTGCTATTTATGGAAGTCCCAGGAAAGAAGGAGTGACTGCATCTGTTCAGAACAGCATTCTGGAACAACTGGGACTTCCGGTATATATAAAAAAATTTTATGTATATGATGAGAACATTAATCCATGCGTGGCGTGTGGATATTGTAAGCATCATTTCGGATGTATTTACAACGATAGCATGACTGATATATATGATTCACTGATTACGGCCAACCTGGTTTGTATTGCATCTCCGCTGTATTTTTCAAACATCACGGGACCCCTCAAACTGCTTATTGACAGGTGCCAGGTTATCTGGGAACGTCAGTTGCGTGGAGAAAAAAGTTCAATATTTCAAAAAGGTTTTTTCACTGCCGCTGGTGCAGGTTCATATTCGAAAATGTTTGTCCCTTCGGTCATCACTATACGGCACTTATTCAATACGGCAGGGCTGATATATAACGAGGATGAATACGTCCTTATAGATTCAGCACCTCCTTTGTTGAATCTCCCTGGATCTCCTCTCATGAAAAAAGTAAAATCTGCAGCAGCTGTTCTGACAAAAGATCTTAAACAACACTGCTTGTGACTTTTTCATGCAGATAAGGATTTCCGAGTTCACTGAATGAATACATTTTAAAAGCCCTGTTCCCGTCATAATCAAGTATTCTCAGATCATCGCTTTCGTGAAGGTCCTGAATAACTACATCAAAATGACCCGCATATTTTTGCTTTGCCTCTTCGACGGGTATCTCGTATGCAATGAATTTCGAAATGCCTTTTGATTCGAATTTCCTTGTCAATTGCTCATTCATGAAACTTTCGTGAGAGGTTAGATAGATCAGGGCGCCATTTCCTGTTAACAATAATCCTGCTTTCATATCAACCCCCTTTGGTTTTTCTTAAATATACGAATAGGGATGATCAGAGTCAAGATAAGGGATGATTCTGTATATGGGATACAGTTTTTAGTTTTTAATACCGATAGAGGTAATAGTAAAATCACTAGAGAGCAGGTAGTAGTATGAAATTAATAGCAGAATTGACTCTACAGTGTCAACCTGAGAAACTTCCGGACCTGATTGAAACTATAAACAATCACGATTGCGAGGTTCGGGTGATTGAATTGAAAGAAGAGGGAAACTCCAGTGGAGTATATTATTGTGAAATAATGTATTCAAGGCGGGATTCATTTAAGGATCTCGTTGAATGGGGTTTCGATGCACAGGGAATTGTTTTGCTGGATTTGCGGGATATGCTGGGTGAGCAATTAAAAGGCGGCCTTATTTCTGTGAGATCCAGGAGTGACATACAGAATAGTAATGATTATGATTTGAAGATTCTTGCTCCTTATACGGTAGCACTTGAAAAAATTTCTGCACATGAAATGAATGTAGAGCTCCTCAGTATTGAAACGAACATTGGCATGGTGACCGGCTCTCATACAACCCAGGCAGAATATTCCACAGAGGAGCTGATAATGTATCTGAGTTCTGAAAGAGATTCAGCTTTCATGGGCATGTCTGCCAACCTTAATGGATATCCTTTGCTGGTCAGGTTTGCACAGATAGAGGATTTTGTGAAGACCATCCGGCAGTTTTCACCAGGGTTTGCCGCATTACGGATTACCGGTATAATTTCCACACAGGCATTTGATATTTATCAACAACTTAATGACGAAAATCTGCCACCGGTGCTTCGTCATGAACTGGACGAGGTTCCACTATACCTGTTTATTACCATCTCAAGGGCCCTAACGCAAATTACCAGCGATGATAACAACGCCACACTTGGTATCATTGGAATAAATGCAGCCGGCCTCAGGTTAACACGGTTGTTATCCGGTGCAGGATATGGAAGAGTGCTGGGATATGATCATAATGAAAGATTGATGCTCAGCTTTGAAAATGAAGGAGGGATGGCTACCAACCCGGAAAATGTGTTTGGTAATGCTGATGTAATTATCCTGTTAAAAAATCATTATACAATAGACGATTTTTATCGCATACAGCCAGGCCAGATAATGTATTACCAGGTAGATGATGATGACATTGATTTTGACGTGGTTGAAGAGAAGGGATTACGAGGTGCTTATAAAATATATCCCTCCCGTGCTGCAATGTTGTCAGCGGGGTTGTTAAAGGGGATGATTGATGCTGATATTCGTTTACTGAATGATTCATTGCTGACAGGAATTGCGGTTATGCTGGAGAAGAACAAATGCAACCTGGATTCAACTGAAGATATGATGGGCCCTGTCCAGGAAAAGATAATCGCCTATTGCATGGAAAACATTTAAGGTTTTCTGGTGATCAGCCAGTTTATGTTTTTATATATTACCGGTGTAAGGTGGTAAATCTTTTTATTATAAGAGATGCTGAAGATTTTATTTTCATGTATTCCTGTGGGCATTGCATTTTCCGGGATAATGTTTTTCCCCAGGTTTTGCGGATGTGCGGTTACTGCCAGGTCCCCCGAAGAGTTTAGTACCAGGAGATCACGTGGTTTGTCGGCTACGAGAAGATCGTTTTTAATTACCGCGATAAGAAGACCTGCTGGTTCGTTATCAATCGTCACAGGGAATGAAACAAAAATAAGAATGCTCGAAGATAAACGCGAATATTGTGCAGGTTCGTGAATGAAGATATTTCCCTTGATTGCTTTTTTGTAACATCGAGATAATGGAGTTTCTTTATCCTGGCGGGAAATAACAGTATTAAACAATGTGTCATTATGCATGGTATACAGAACCCGTCCACCCCTGTCTGTGAGGATTATATCATGATATTGTTCCATGGTGATGGACTGCAGAAGGGCAGTGAGGGATTTTCTTTCAAGAAGGTAATACCTTTTACCACCTGTATTCATGCGCTGAAGATGTGATAAATTTTGTATCATATCATTTTTCTTGACAACAGTTTCAGCCCTTTCCAGGTCTTCAATGTAGCGATCAAAAAACGAAATGATGAAATGAGAATACATGTCAGCCGATGACATATCCGTGTCGTCCGGGGTTGTGCCGCATGATAGAATTAATGCGAGCATAAGTATCGACAGAGCAAGTTTCATATATGAGTACTCCTGTGCATTTGTTTACTAAATCGATGATAAAATGGGAATGCTTTAGATAATTTATTTGACAAATACCATGGAAACTATTATAGTTTCCATGGTTTCCTTCAGGGGAAATACTGTTTATTCCAGAAGAATCATGATAATATAATCGGGATGAAGCAATGGAAGTTCGCGAAAAGATCATCAAGACCTTCAGGGAACTGATAATGCGGTTTGGTGTTCGTGGGATAACTATCGACAGGGTGTCAAAAAGATGCGGTATATCCAAGAAAACATTCTACAAGTATTTTTCCAGCAAGGATGTTCTTGTGAGACTTATCGCGGATCGAATTATCAGCAACATGAAACAGAAATTTAACCAGATATACCAGGAATCGATGAGCCCTGATGAAAAATTAAATCGATATTTTCATGAGGCGTTTATCGCAATAGGTGATGTATCAATGCCGTTGCTGCAGGATCTGAAGTTATATTATCCCGATGTAAATGAAAAAATGATAGATTTTCGAAAGGCACAGGTGCGTATAATAGAGCAAACCATACGCGATGGAATGAAAAGCGGTAAGTTTAAGAAGTTTAACCCTGCCCTTGTGACAAGTTTTATCACGGGAGCTGCCAGTACAGTATTGAATCCTGACTTTATTCTGGAACAAAACCTGACACTGGAAGAAACATTGATGACGTTTAAAAATATACTGCTTGAAGGCCTGCTGGTAGAAGAGAATCAAAACAATTATTTAAGTCATGAAGCGATGTAGTTAGCGGGGAGAACTATGGCAAAATATATCGATCTTGTTTTAAAAAAACCTGTTTTATTCATAGCAGTACTCTTGATCATGACGGTAATTCTTGGCACGGGTCTGGGCAAGCTCAGATTTGATAGCTCCGTAGATGCCATGATGCCAAAGCGTGACAGCGAATACCTGGAGAACCAGAAACTTAAAGAAATATATGGCAACAATGGCAAGTTCATGATAATGGGGGTGAGCCCTGGTAACCTTTGGAATTCTGAAACCCTTGAAGAAATCAATCAACTTATAAACGATATCGATGAATACAGCCAGTTTAACAAAGAAAAGGAAGACAAGAGGTTAAAATCCTTTAGAGCACTGACATCAAGAAAATCCATATCTTTGCATGAGTTACGCAAAATATATAATGATGACAGGCCGTATCTACGTTTAATTCTCAGGAAAATGAATACGCTGGGTATTGATGATGTACATCTCACACAAAGTAACCTGGAAGATATTTTTGACGAGCTTCAGAAATCATACCGGCTTCGGAAAAAAGAATTTGTTGATACCATAATATCACCTCTTACTATGAAAGATATTGTAGGAGAAGATGATACACTTCGGGCTATAAACCTCATACCCCTGGATGAAAATGGTGTCCGTCAGATACCCAAAACCCGTGAAGAGATAGAAACCTTTAAAGAAAATCTTACCCGCAATCCCGCTTTTGACAGGGGGCTGTATTATCGTGATAATGAAACAGGAGAAATAACTGATTTTTGCCTTCTTGTCAGGTTCATCAATGTGCGTGACCAGGATGATATAACAGAAGAATTATGGAATCTTACTAAAAGCTATCATACTCTCAACATTACTGTTCAGGGAATTCCAATTATTAATCATCAGATAAATGAGTATATGCAGCATGATCTTGAAACTCATCTCCCCCTTGTTTTACTGGTTGTAGTAATGATATTCTTTTTTAATTTCAGATCTTTCAGGGGTGTAGTACTGCCCTTTGTCACCCTTGTGATGGCTGACCTCTGGGTTATGGGTCTGATGGGGCACCTGGGAGTGCCGATGACAGTGATGGGGATTTCAATACCCCCGCTCATGATTGCGGTAGGGAGTTCTTACTCCATTCACATATTAAACCAGTATTACATAGATTTTGATGATATTTCCAGTCAGGGAAAGAAAAGGGGGCTTCTTCTTTCAATGTCTCACATTTCAGTTACGGTAATGCTTGCCGGAGTTACTACTTTTTTCGGGTTCATGACACTGGCCACTAACCAGGTATCTGCCATACAGGAGTGGGGAATATTTTCTGCCGTGGGGGTCTTGTTTACAATTCTTATATCAACTACCATAATACCCGCCATGCTTGTTCTCATGCCTCATACAATGCCAAAGCTGCTTTTGAAAAAGGATAAACGGGTAAAGAAAACCCTGGTTGATATGATTGTGCAGTTTGTAACATGGCTATCACTAAAGCATTCAATGAAAGTTATTATCGTCGTGGTATTGCTCATGATTGTGAGTATTGCTGGTATGACCCGTATCAACGTTGAAACATCAATTATAGGGTATTTCAAGGAAAAAGATTATATAATTTCAAGCCTTAAAGAGATTGGCAGAAAATTCGGCGGGGCATATGGATTAAACATCCTGATTAATTCAGAGGAGATGGACGGGGTTAAGGACCCGGAATACCTGAAAACCCTGGAAAGTCTTCGTACATGGCTGGAAGCCGAAGAGAACAGTCATTTAAATGTCGGCAGGACAGAATGTTTTACGGATTTCATCAAACGTATGCATATGGCAATGAATAACGGCAACCAGGATTACTATGCAATACCTGATACAAAAGAAACTATCTGGGATTACCTTGAGATTTATTCAGGTGAAGATACTAATTTTGATGGCAGGTATGATGAATTTGAACCCTATGTTGATACATATTTTCAAACGGCAAACATCTTTGCCCGTACCTGGGAAAAAGAGGGATATCGTCTTGGTTCAAATGAATTTAAAATAATTCAGAAGGACATAAAAGATCACCTTGAAAAGACATTGCCTGATAAATACACCTACGAAGTGACAGGCGAGCCCGCGGTCATGGTTCGCATGTCTCATTATATTGTTGTCGGCCAGATTATGAGCCTTGTGCTTTGTGTTATTGTTGTCAGTTTGATTATTTTTTTATTATTTAAAAACTGGAAGGCAGGAGTTGTTGCGCTCATTCCCATGAGTACGGCGGTAATAATTAATTTTGGTATTATGGGTTGGTTCGGGGTCTCTCTTGATCTGGCAACCGCCATTATAGCATCAATGGTAATTGGGATTGGTGTGGACGACACGGTACATTTCCTGAATTCATACCGACACCTGCGGAATAAAGATTATTCGGTGGATGACACTATTGCGGGTACACTGGCAGTTTCGGGCAAAGCCATTATATTTACATCGATGGCGCTGATTTTTGGATTCTCAGTGCTGGTCACGTCTAACTTCAAGCCAATTATACTCTTTAGCATCCTTGTGGCCATCAGTATGATAGCAACTACACTTGGAGCGCTTGTTGTATTGCCGGCAACTATAAAACTAACCGGCATATCACTGCAGGAATCGGAATCTACGTCCAGGTTCTGGGACTATTTTTATATTGGCAGGTTCTTTGACCTGGACAGGGAAAATATCTAAACAAGTTTTAAAAACAGGAGGAGTTTATTATGAAAGGAAAGACATTTATTACACTGCTGCTTGTATTTTTTGCGGCACAATCCCTGTTCGCGTTAACAGGAAGGGAAATAATGGATAAAAGTGATGAGCTTAAAGAACCTGATACCGCAAAGACAAAGGTAACAATGAATATCAAGAAAGGCGGCAGAACCATGGAAAAAGAGTTCATCGCTATAGCAAAAAAGGTTAATGGAAATGAGCAGGTGTTAATTTCATTTACAAAACCAACCCGGATCAAGCTGCTCACCCATACATACAAGAACAGGGATGATGACCAGTGGTTACGTCTGTCATCCGGCAGGGTAAAAAGAATTGCCGCGGCAGATAAGGATAAGCCGTTTGTAAATTCTCATTTCTATTATGAGGATTTATCTTCAAGGAATATTGATGATTATGCGTACAAGAAGCTTGGAGATGAAAAGGTTTTAGGAGCAGATTGCTACAAGGTGGAAGCGGTTAGTAAAAAGGGAAACAAGGTCTATGACAAGTCGATTATATATGTTCGAAAATCTGATTATTTCGTAGTTAAACTTGATTTATTTAGGGATGGGAAGCTGCACAAGGTATTGGAAAACCACAAAATTAAAACCATCAATGGCATTATTACTCCATTACGTGTAGTAATGAAAAGTGCTGAAGGATATGGTGAAACGGAATTGAAGGTGGAAAAAGTAGTGTACAATACCCCTGTAAGCAATTCACAGCTTGCCAGGGAATCCCTTCGATGATTTAGATTTTCATGCCATGCCTGGGAGAACAGTGAATTTCTCCCAGGTTAAAATAAAATTGTCTCGTATCCGCCTTTTTTTACTTCCCGAAAAAATTCTTTCTGCCAGTTCTGGCCGAGAAATTGTTCAGCACAATATACAACAAGAGATTTACCCTTTACGGAGACCGTCCCATCAATCCTGGTTAATCCCTGTACGCAACTGGGACATGTGGTTAACACGGTAATATTGTGATCACCCGGTTCTGTTGCCAGTATGTTCTCTTTTTTTCTATCCCGAAGTGTGTTTGCAATGTCAGGCGTGGATAGTGCCAGGGTTCCCCCTTCGCCACAGCAGTTGGGAATACAGGTGGGGTTGTTGTTAAATATCGTGTGAAATGTATTCTCATACCCACTCTTTTTAAGTGGTGAATGACATGGTTCATGGTAGAGAAGGAGGAGACTGTGTATGTCGTTGCGGTAAAGGTTATTACGCGCTATATATTCATTGATATCATATAGTGCGGCATTCTGAAAAACATTTTCGAGTTCATACTTACTAAGCATTTCGTAACAGGTGCCGCAGGTGAGGATAATTCCATCGATATCCATGTAAGATATTATATCAGCCATCCTGTGGAAAATGACCCTGTTCTCATTAATTTTAATTTCGGCATCTGATATTTTACCATTTGCCTGCATAGGGTATCCGCAGCAAAGATATTCAGGTGGTATTACCACCCGGATACCTGCATTGTAAAGAAGCGCGATAGTTGCCATGCTGATCTCTGGAAACATCCTTTCGGAACCACATCCGGGGAAATATATTACACTTTTATCAACAGCAATACCTGGTTTTTGAAATGTGATGAAGGCGGTACGTTTACTCAGGCCCAGTCTTTCCCTGAGGGACCTGGCTCCTGATACCGGAAATTTACCCTTGAGATACCCTGCAATCATTGGAACAATCTTTGAGGTAAGAGCTGAAACTGGCCGATTCACATAATAGCCAATCCTTTGCGCCCGGTAACCCAGTTTAAGGATAAGGATTCTGAACAACTTGTTCATGTAATACCCTTTCTGCTTGAGGTAAAAGAGTGTAAAGGTAGTAACCGGCTTGAATCGTGATTTTTTACGATGTACCAAAAGTGCCCGTGCTTCAAGGGTGATATCACCGAAATCAATGTTTACAGGACAGGGAACCTGGCAATTATGACAGATTGTACAATGATCAGTAATCTCCCTCAGTTTTATAAAATTACGGAAACTTAATGTGTTGGAAGTCTGTATGTCATATAGAACTGCTTCCATAATAAGTGCAGTGCCAAGTATCTTGTTTCGCGGATTGAAGAACATTGTACCACCGGGATAATGTGTATTACATACCCCCTTGCATTTTCCGCAACGAACACATGAAGCGATTGATGTGGAGAGTTTTTCCAGGTCTGTAGCTTTTAATATGAAGGCTTCAAGTTCAAGCAGGTTAAATGATGGTGTATATATATAATCGAGATTTAAATGTCTGCTTAGTTTTCCCGGATTGAATATGTTATCAGGATCGGCCAGTATTTTATAGGACGCATAGCTGTCAAGGGTTTGCTGGTCTATGAATCTGAGCTTGGTCAGGCCTATGCCATGTTCACCAGATATTACCCCTCCCAGTTCAACAACTTTTTCCATAATGATGCCTGCGGTAGTGTCAGCTTCACGCATCATGGCGTAATCATTTGAATGCACGGGGATATTCACATGTACGTTCCCGTCTCCGGCATGCATATGTGTGGCTATTATTATGCGCCTGTTTTCCTGGGCACCTACCAGTTCATCGAATTCAAGCAGTAGTTGGGCATATCCATGAAAAATGCTGTGAAACACGTCCACCACATTCTTTTTGAAGTCCAGGGTGACCTGTTCTTCCTGCAGAAGCTGGAAAAGCGACCGGCCATCACTGGAATATGATGAATCATACTTAAAAAATTCCCTGGCCGAGGTATCAAGATTATCCGCGAAATCATTATAGGTTTTACTAAGGGGTTGTAGTTTGTTCAGGTAATCAGAGATTTTACCAGCAATAAACTCATCATCGCTGAAATTTTCAGCTTTTGATAAAAACGTTTCAATATCATTAATGATGGCTGTGTAATTGGCGAGTTCTTTCTTCACATTCAGTTTTTCAATAAAGTCAGCGAAATCCGGAATTTTCTCAAGCGGTATGACAATATCTTCGTTAAGTTTAAACGCGTTGGTATGACGGGCTATGGCACCAAGGTTCTTCCGATCTTTCCAGAATCGTTCACGCGCAGAATTGTCCTTGGCAATCATTCCTTCCGTGTTATACTGCTGCACCATGGATATCATTGTTTTACAGGAGTTGTCAAGTTCGTCTTCATCATTACTTTCAATATCAATGAGCAGAACTGCCTTGGGTATTTCGGTACGCCGAGATTTATTCCTGTATTGTATTGCCTTCACGTACTTTTCGTCAAAGTGTTCAAGCGCTGTTAAATAGACGGTATCATTGTTTGAAAACCTGTCCATAATATCCACGATAGCTTTGGACGCATATATCATGTTATTACCGAAAAATTCAAGGCAAATGGTTCTGCAATGGGTAAAAGGGCGGTACAGCACGAAATTCGCTGAGACGATGATACCATCTCCCCCTTCTTTTTGAATACCCGGAACACCTCCGAGAGCCTTGTTGGTAATATCTTTTCCAAGACCTTTTTTTCTGATATCTGTACCTTTAAGTTCAATGGTACGAAGATGGGTTTCTCCTTTTGCAGGGTGAATCCTGTATACTTCGAATGTAATGATATCGTTCTCAAGGATTTTCCTGTAAGGATGATGGATGCGTCTGATATCCAGGAGATTCCCCTCGCTGTCAACCAGCCGGTATGAAAGAAGATTATCTATACAGGTACCCCACATCACACATTTTTTCCCACCCGCGTTTTCCGCGATGTTTCCTCCAATAGTTGATGCCCATGCTGATGTGGGGTCAGTGGCGAAGATGTATCCTCTTTTTTGACAGTAGTGTATAACATCATCGGTCACTACTCCTGCCTCAACCTCAATAGCGGGTATCTCACGCCCGAGATCGATGATATTATGTATGGGATTAATGCCGGTAAGCTTTTCGGTGTTGATAACCATGGTGTTGCGGTCAAGGGGGACAGCTCCTCCGGTAAGACCGGTTCCTCCACCACGGGGGATTATGTTCAGATCCAGTCGCCGGGCGGCTTTTACAAGTGACATGATTTCCTGTATGGAATCAGGGTATACAACAACAGCCGGATATTCAACACGCCAGTCTGTAGCATCGGTGGCATGTGAAACCTTGTGAAAGGCGGTAAACTGGAAGTTGTCAGCACGGGTAATGGTCTTGAGGGTAAGCGCGATTTTTAATCGTTTTCTGCGTTCGTGCCTGAAATTTTCAAAAAAGGCGTCTTCAATGATTTGAACACGTTTAAGGAGGTCGGCAACCAGCTTCTCATCATTGGCCCCTCTCTCGATAACGGAAAGTCGTTGCTGATGCTGCTTCCTGAGTTTTTTAAGTTTTTTTTTGTTCTCAAGCAGATCGTTAAATATATAAGGGTTTCTATCAATGATAAAGATGTCACCAAGATTCTCAAAAAGAAGTTTCGCGCTTCGTCCTGTTTTTCGACGTTGCCTGAGGGTATTGATAATTGACCAGGTTTCCTCGTCAAAATACTTAAGTATAATTTCCCGGTCTGAAAATGATGTATAATTATAGGGGATTTCCCTGTACTTGAAATCTCTTTTCATTAAATGATACCGTTTTTAGTTTGAGGTTGTAGTATATACTATAAACCGAATTTGATGGTTTTCTAAAATAATTAGATTAATCTTCACATTACAATATGAGGGACAGGGTATGTCTTAATCAATATCTTCAAAAAGAGTATTACCTTCTTTATGATCAGATGAATAGTGAAGTCCCAGGTGATCAAAGGCCTGCCTGGTAGCCATGCGGCCCCGGGGTGTACGTTTCAGCATACCTGCCTGAACCAGGAATGGTTCATAATAATCTTCCAGGGTGTCGGTTTCTTCGCCAACAGAAATTGCTATGGTTTTTATTCCAACAGGTCCACCATCATACTTTTCAATAATGATGGAAAGTATCCGCCGGTCCATTTCATCAAGACCCATGGCGTCAATATTCAGCTTTTTAAGGGCAAATGAAGTAATATCAAGATCTATTGTATCAAGGTTTTGTACGGTTGCAAAATCAGTAACCCTTTTCAGCAGCCTGTTGACGATCCTTGGTGTACGGCGGGATCGCCTGGCAATTTCTAGTGCCGCTTCATCTGAAATAGGTACACCAATTATTTTCGCGGTACGCCTGGCAATCTGCTGCAGTTCGCCGGGTTCATAGTAATTAAGTCTTAACGGTATGCCAAACCTGTCACGAAGGGCGGAGGTGAGTAGTCCTGTACGGGTTGTGGCACCCACAAGGGTGAACGCAGAAAGCTGGATCTTTATGCTTTTGGCTCCTACACCCTGACCAATTATGATATCCAGACACCTGTCCTCCATGGCAGGATACAGTATTTCTTCAATGGCAGGAGAAAGCCGGTGAATCTCGTCAATAAAAAATACGTCATTGTCTTCAAGGCTTGTGAGTATTGATGCCAGGTCACCTGCCTTCTCAATTGCTGGTGCTGATGTTGACTTGATGTTAACTCCAAGTTCCCTGGCTATTATCAGGGCGAGGGTTGTTTTACCAAGGCCGGGAGGGCCCGCCAGGAGTACGTGATCAAGGGTGCACGAACGCATCCTTGCGGATTGTATGAATACCTTGAGGTTTTCAATCAACTGTGACTGTCCGATGAATTCATCGATGTTATGTGGCCTGAGAGAACGATCATCGTCATCTTCAAGCCTGCCTGTATTGGTTAGACGAGAAATCTGGTCCATGAAGGGTTATTTCTTTTGTGGATTTTCGTATTGCGTGATTATCTTTAAAATTGAGTCTGCAGTTTTCGCGTTGATAATTTCCTCTCGTAAATTATTGTCATTCATGATCTTGGCAATATTTGCAAGTGTCTTGATATGTTGCGTAAGTTTATTTTTAGGTACGATCAATAATATAGCTACCTGCACCGGAAGATTGTCAATTGCATCAAAATTAATACCCTTGTTACATATAGCCATTATAATGATTACGTCGTCAACCTTTGCGTTGGTGCAGTGGGGAATGGCAACCCCCTTGCCGATACCAGTACTCATTGACTTTTCCCTGTCAAAAAGAGATTTTCGTATGGTTTCCCTGTCATCGGGACTAACATACTTGTTTTTCACTGCCTGATCAAGCATTGTATCAATGAGGTCCCATCGATCCTTTGCCTTGCAATTAGTTAGAATGTCGCTTTTTTTTAGATTGTTTGATAGAACCATAAATTACAACCGATCATAAACTGGTATCAAATTCACGTAAAATGTTATTATTTTCATACTATGTTAATAAAGAATAATAATTTGATTTAGTCAAGTGTATTATTAGGAGTATAATGTCTTAATCGTTCTTCATTACAGGAGAGAAGATTATCAGTAATTACTCAGCTGTCATGATTGAAAGATTCAATTACCTTGAAATGATTAAAAATATGATGGTTCCCCCCGCCTTCGGCGGGGGGAACCATCTCTAGATCTGTTCATTATACAGAAAATGATATATATTCAGTTAATAGTTGAGTAGTAACGATTATTATTCAAATTACAGCTGAGTAATTACGAAAA
>CAZAOK010000001.1:17439-129441 GCA_964486725.1 uncultured Leptospiraceae bacterium | reverse complement strand
CAACATCTGTTTGATTTCTGCGAAGTTGTCTTGAAAAATGTACAATATCTTTTTTTATATACGCAACTCACCCCCACCCCGGCCCTCCCCCATCAAGGGGGAGGGAGTAGCCAAATCAGATAATTTATTTATATGTATTTTTTGTCCCCCGCCGAAGGCGGGGGGAGAGGCTCAAACATATTCCTGGAATTCATTTTTTTGAAGTTTCCCCATAACTTCAATATGTTATATACTATGGAAAGGAGGTAAACATATGTCACAGAATAAAAACACTAATGAAAAAAATGAGAATGCGAATCACGAATCAGACCGTGAAAAAAACCACCCATCCTGCAGTGGCAGCGGAAGAATATCCCGTAACTTTTCACTGCGCCAACTCTTTGGGTTTTCTAAGGAGGAATAACGATTGCAATCGTTAAAAACCAACCTGTATATATCAAAATTTTAATGCGTTGTTGACATTTTCATGGTAATCATATATATGCAGAATATATTATTACAAGGTATTGTAAACAGCAGGAAGGAGTACATAATGAGTGATACAAATGACAGGTCTTCTACGATATTCGGTAATTCAATATCCTCGTCATCATATAAAAAGGCTTTGAAACAGAAAAAGAAATTTGAGAAAAAATTCAACCACGATCCTGATGCTTCATATCCATTGAAAGCTGAAAAGAACCATGTAATAGGCTCCCCGCTTGGGGTAGAAAATATTGTTGTCTCAGAAACAGGAAAGAGCATCAAGGCTGATAACGCGGTAGCGCTTGGCACCATTCGAATGGGATTCGGACATTATCGTATCGCCATGGCCGCCGCCTCTGCCGCGCATTCCATGGGCATAACCCCTTACTGGTTTGACCTGCTCTCCTTTGATACCACGGGTAAAAAAATAATACAGCATCTTGAAAAACTGTACTCGCTTGGTTCACGGCTGTCACAGAAATTTTCGCTGTTTAACAGGTTCTACTGGGAGCCACTCACCGCACAGGGGTTCAAAAAACTTGATTTTAACGCGTCCGATCAGAAGGTGACAGAACTGATGTCAGATATTTACGGGGAACTGCCAAAAGACCTGCCTTTTGTGGCCACACACGCGTGGGCGTCACAGGCGGCCGTTCACGCGGGCATGGAACAGGTTGTCAACATGATCCCGGACAACTGGCCACTTGGCCTGCATTTATCAGAAGGGGCAATTCACACCATACAGTCACCTTCAGCCTACATGGGTTACCGTACACTGAAACACATGGACAAAAAACGTGACATCCTTGCCCCCATGCCCGCAACAGATCTTCACTACACAGGCCATTATGTTGATCATGAGCTTGTCAAAAATATTGAGAAGGACTGCAAGGCCCGCCTTAAAAGAATACAGGGTAATAAAACACGAAGGGTTCTTCTTTCAATCGGTGGCGCGGGGGCACAGGAGGATATCTTCCTGTCTGTTATCCGCCATCTCCTGCCCATGATAAAAGACGGCAGCGTGACACTGTTTCTCAACATGGGAGATCACGGAAACGTATGGAAGATAATCCAAAAAGAACTCTCAGGGTATGAATCAGAAATAACAACTCATCTCGACTGGGATGACACAAGGCGTTTTGCCGCGAAGGCATTGAACAGTAACGTGAAAGGTTTACATGCCTTTCTCAATGACAATATATTTGCGGCCATCTACTCAACCAATCTTCTTATTCGGGCCTGTGACGTATTAATAACGAAACCCAGTGAGCTTGCCTACTATCCCGTTCCACGACTTTTCATACAACGGGTTGGGGGGCACGAGGCATGGGGCGCCATACGGGGAGCGGAACTGGGGGACAGCACAATAGAATGCGAGAATATACCCCTCACCATACAGGCCCTTGACCTGATGCTGAATGACAGTGACCTGCTCACCATGTATTGCGAAGGTATCGTGAAACATAAAACAATCGGCACCTATGATGGCGCCTACAGGGTAATCGAACTGGCAATGCAAAAGAAACAAAAAGGGAAAAAGAAAAATCTTCCAGGAGTTGAATTATAATGAATTGATACGCTCTTTTTTATTCCTGTAGCGTTCAGTTTTCTCTATCGCCTCAGCAGTTTTCCGCATCACGTTCACACATTCCACCGGGAAGCGTCCGATGGATGTTTCCCCGGAAAGCATAACTACGTCCGTTCCATCGTAGACCGCGTTCGCGATATCACTGATATCCGCCCTGCTTGGCCGAGGGTTCTCAATCATGGATTCAAGCATTTGTGTGGCGGTAATTACCGGTTTTCCAGCAGCGTTGCATTTCTCTATCATGACTTTCTGCAACTCGGGAAGTTCCCACGGATCCATTTCCACACCAAGATCCCCCCGGGCAATCATAACAGCGTCTGTTTCTGCCAGGATTTTTTCGAACTGATGCACCCCCTCGGGGTTTTCAATTTTGGATATGATCCGAATACCGGTGCCTTCAAGACGCTCCCTGAGTTCCCTCACGTCCTGCGCGTCCCGTGTGAAAGAATCCGCTATGTAGTCAACATTGTTTCTGATGGCAAATTCCAGGTTCGGCAAATCTTCTTCCATGGTGTAGGGATACCCCACAACCGTGTCAGGATGATTCAATCCCTTTCGGGATCGCAGGGCATCACCATAGAGAACCCTGCAGTGTATCAGGGAGCCATCCACATCGGTTACCTCCAACCCGATATACCCGTCATCCACGTAAAGCCGGTGCCCCGGCTTTACATACCTGTGCAGATCATAATAGGTAACGGGTATGCCTGAATCAGGATCATCTGTTGAGGGATATTGCTCCCCCTCTGCAGGGTATATATCCGTTCTAAGGGTAAGCCTCATACCCGACTTGATATGCAGAAGCTCGGGCAGGTCTCCAAGCCGGATCTTAGGACCTTTGATGTCATACACCACGTAGCCGTCCGGCATATGCCGTCGAGCACTTTCAATTACCTGGAGATGAAGGTCAGATGAACCATGTGAACTGTTGATTCGCACACCGCCAAGTCCCGCCTCGTACATATCCTGTATCCTGTCGATAGAGGCGGGACCAATAGTTGCAAGAATTCCGGTTTTCATGAATTATTTTTTTAAGTCCCCTATTGTCTTAAAAAGTTTTTTTGCCCGGAATTCATCAATCACAAATGGATAATCAAATTCTGACGAAGTAGCCAGGTAGGTGGTATCATCATACTTCCGATGTACGGTAACCGTTATAGTCTTGCCATACGCCTTTATCTGTGCCCGGCTCATCATCCCTTTTGCTTCCTGTTTCTTCATATCCGGAAATGATTTTGCCCGGAGAGGGTCAAAAGCGGTTATAAGCTGGGTTATTTTGTTTTGGTCAAGTTCAACAGCCGGATATTCCGCACATATCCATTTATCCTGACTAACCGTCTTCTTCGCGCCTTTCTTTTTATTACCATCTTTTTCAGTGATCGTGCCATCTTCTTCTTCTGCCTCGTCCATCTGCTTTTCAACTTTTACCATTTTAAAACTCATTGTTCTTCCATTGTGGGTAAGCTTTATGGACTCAATGGCGTTCTTCCCAATTTTCAGTACTTCTTTATTCCGCAGGTCATCGATTTTCTTATCGAAATCAGTATCAAGGGTTCCTGATGCCAGGTAAATACCCTCCTTACCCGGGAACCGTATATATGTCTGCTGGTAGGTGGGGCTTTTCTTGCCGACATAAAAGTCGCGAACCGTATTTCCATCCTTGCGTGCTGTCACACGCAGCGCGGCATCATCTTCCAGTTCATACCTCTGGTAATGCTTTTTTCGGGATATCAGGTCGGTCACTTCCAATTCCTTCAACTTTTTTTCTAAAGTTGAGACCTGTCCCGCGTCTGCCGGGTACTTCTCTTCATTGATGGCCCAGTCACTATCATGCCTGAATATTTTAATCCGGGCATCCTGCCTGCTGATAGTAATCTCATCCAAGCCGTCTTCAAAATCCTGAAGTTCAACCACTGGTTGACTTCCACGGTTATTCGCGATTACAAGATATAACGCAAGAACAGCAATTATGAGCAGACTAATAAGTGTTTTCTTCTTCATTATACTCTGCCCTCCTCGGTAAACTGTTGAGCAATTCGTTTTTTCCTGATAGTACGAACCCGCCAGTTAATAAATCCGGCAAGGATAACCAGGAGTGGAAGCCCCGCAATATTGACCAGTTTCAGGATGAACCGTGTAGTATCACCTGTTTCTTCGATAGGATTGAATGAAAGTCCCTTGCTGCGCATCTCGGGAATATTGTAGTTACCGCTCAGATAATCTACCACGTTATGCATGAATATCGAATTTGGCCTTTTACCCTCCGGATCAATGGTGTTTCTCCCGGCAATTTCTGATGATCCGGCAACAAAAATCCGGGCAGGCCTGGCAGCTTTTTTAATAATGCCACCGGTGATTTGTCCCTGTTGCATTCCCGTTGTACCCTTTGTGTTTTCACCGGAAAAGTAACTTAAGAATTTTCCTTCAAGCAATACTGCCAGGTTAAAACTGTTCATTTGCGATTTCTCAGGTGGCCGTATCCCAAATGGCATAAAGCTGATACGCCCTTTTTGCAGCCAGCTTTCATCTGATGATTTTACCAGGACAGTATGGGAAATATCATTTTCCCTGAGTATATCTTCCTGAACGGTAAGTGAAGATCCCTTGAGAAATACCATGCGTTTTAAAAATGCGGTAATGTCATTCTCATCGCTAAGCCCTTCATCGTTAATGAGGGGTGCAAAATACAGCTTCAATTCACCCAGCCCGCGCTGTTGCGTTTCAAAACAGTTCATGTCCATGACAATATCACTGTTAACCTTCACACCGTAATGGGAGATAAGTTTATTTAGACCCGTTTTAAGTGGAATCACCAGCGGTTGCTGTTGTCTCATCATGGGATTACCACCCTGCTGAATCTCCGTAAATGAATCCACAAGAATCAACGCGTTTCGGCCACTCATCAGGTATTGATCAATTTTAAATAGGGATTCATCAGAAAAAGCGTCTTTAGGACCGTTAATGATAATAGTACTGATATCCTGTGGAATATCACTATTTTCCAAATCTATCTCAATTAGTTCGTACATATCCGAAAGCATCTCTTTCAGTTGTTTAGCCCCGTTGCGTTCATCTTTCAGGTTGCTTTCACCATGTCCCACGATATATCCAACCCGGGGATTCACGCTTACCAGGCTGTCAACAGCCCCGTTTATCCTGTCTTCAAGTCCCTCAAGATCACCAATGGCATACTGTCCTCCCAGGTTCCTTGAAAGCACCTGTACAGTTTCAAAACGATCCTGGTGCTCCACAACCAGTCCCACCATACCTTTGCCGGCAGGTATGGTAGATCCATCCATGGCGGTAAATCTTTTCCACTCAAGCATGGGAAGACCATATACGTCCGCCATATCAAGGGCCTTATTGTCTTCAACCGTATCAACATATCGAAATTTCAGCCTGTTATAATTACGCAGATCGCATTTCTGTACTTCCTGGTAAACCCGTTCTTTCAGGTTCTGCATTCCCGGTAATGGCATATTACTGCTGGTATACAGCGTAACGTTTATCTGACCGTCAAGTTTCAACAGGGCATCAATTTTCCCATTCATTTTGTTCATCAGGGTAGTCAATCGGTATTCAAGTCCCTCAGGCTCAGTAATTGAATCGATCTTTTCGATGAGATCACCATGCACCATGGCAACTCCCATGTAGGCGTTACGAAGCTTAACCTGGTCATCTTCAAGTTCACGGATCTGTACCGGGGAAATACCAAAATCAGATGCCGTATCCTTGTTATCTTCAACATCAATAAATTCGTAACGGAAGTTTCGGTTACCGTAATTATCATACTCTTCAAGCAGGTCACCAAGATACCTGCTTACACCATTATACGGGGCAGGCAGGTTTTCACTGAAAAAAACCTTCACGGTAAGAGGCTCTTCCAGGCTTGACACCACTTCCCTGCTTACCTCCGAAAGTGAATACACATTATTTTTGGTAATATCGGTCCTGAAATTCATAGTGGAAATTACAAGATTCAACAATATTATAATGACTATGTACATCAGGTAATTATATTCTTTCGAAGCAAATTCCTCTTTCAGCCACTGGCCCGATTTTGCTATCCATTCTTT
Organism: uncultured Leptospiraceae bacterium; assembly: GCA_964486725.1. Taxonomy (GTDB): domain Bacteria; phylum Spirochaetota; class UBA4802; order UBA4802; family UB4802; genus M55B154. The sequence goes on along the minus strand of CAZAOK010000001.1, from coordinate 123,312 downwards.
AATTCTATCCATCATCATCTCCTCTCCTCAAGCACATAGTGGGTTGCGATACCAGCCACAGCCATTACGGACAGAAAGTACACGATATCCTGCAAGTCAATAACACCCCTCGCTATATTCATGAAATGATATTCCGCCCCGATATACTCGATCACATTGACCATTCCCGAGGGAAGAAAGAATAAAAATTTTCCTATCAATGTCAACAGCAGGCAGATGGCAAATCCTATAATAAATGCAATGATCTGGTTCTTTGTTAATGAAGACGAAAACACCCCAATGGCAGAAAAAGCCGCACCGAGAAGAACCGCACCAAAATAGCCACCAAATACAGGGCCGGGATCCATATCCCCAATGAAGGATATTGAAATGGCATACACTATGGTGGGCAGTATCATAATTACAGTAAAGAGTGTGCCCGCAAGAATTTTCCCAGACAGGATTTCAACAGTACTTACCGGCAGCGTCATAATTATTTCAAATGACCCGGTATTCTTTTCTTCTGAGAACAATCTCATGGTAACAGCCGGTACAACAAATGAGAATGCAAGAGGGAGAAGCTCAAAAAAACCACGCATCTCCGCCTGTCCATACAGAAAAAATGTAGAAAAAAACAACCACCCGGTTATCGCCAAAAACACGGTAATAACGATATAAGCTATGGGGGTGGTGAAATAAGTCCTTAACTCCTTTGCCGTTACAGTCAACGCTCCTTTATATCGTTCCATCAACTCCTCCTCTGGTCAGGTCTCTAAACACATGCTCAAGGCTGCGATATTCGCGGCTCATCTCATACAGGGTCCATCCCCTGTCCTTTATCGTTGCAAAAACATCCGGCCGCAGATCTTTTTCACCATCAGTCACCAGGGACATTAAGATGTGATTGTCCCGGTCACCGGTCTGGGTGACCATCTTCACCCCGTCCATATCCCGAAGCACATTATTAATCTCGTCAAACGTGGCGCCGGACAATTCTATAAGTATGGTAATGTCCTTCCCGGCTGAAGACCGCAGCTGGGCGGTGCTGTCATCGGCAACAATGCTTCCCCTGTCTATAATGATTATACGATCACACGTCGCTTCAACTTCAGGCAAAATGTGTGTAGAGAGGATAACAGTTTTTTCTTTGCCGATCTCCCTGATAAGGTTTCTTATCTCAATAATCTGGTTGGGATCAAGGCCACTTGTGGGTTCATCAAGTATAAGTATATCAGGATTATGAATCATAGCATGGGCCAGGCCCACACGCTGCTTGTACCCCTTGGATAATTCATTGATATTTTTGTGCATCACCCCCCGCAGCCCGCACAGGTCAGCAATTTCACGTATCCTGTGTTCATCATCAACCTCCCGTATTCTTTTGATGAATTCAAGATAATCATATACCATCATGTCTCCATACAGCGGGGCAGATTCGGGCAGGTAACCGATCATCTCTTTTATCTGCAGGGGGTTTTCTTCAACATTGTAATTCCCAACAACCACGTTACCTTTGGTTGCTTTTAAGAAGCCGGTTAGAATGCGAAGTGTTGTTGTTTTACCGGCACCATTTGGGCCAAGCAGGCCGGTGATTTCCCCCTTACGAATCGCAAACGAGATATCACCAACGGCACATACATCACCGTAATTCTTTGTAAGATTATTCACACTTATCATGAGTTCTCATTGCCCTCCTTTTGGTGGCTGTTATAGTCAATAAAATAATAATTTGCGCGTAATTACACACGAATATACGAGGTATATTACTGGTACGTATAGAAAAAACCGTTCAGGTTACAAGAATTTTTAAAAATCAAGAACAATCCCGGAAAGAGTGCCCTGTAGTGAACCAAGTCCCCTGCCCGACTCAATATCATACCATGAATATAGTCCAGATGTTTCCACAAGTTCCATTGTTGCCCTTCTGAGTTGTTCTGCAAGGTCAGTATAGCCATAGGTTATCAGTCCATGATATATCATCCAGTTACACACAATATTAACCGAGCCCCCCCTGTAATGGCTAAGCTGCCTGTCATGTTTTCTCTCAATAAGGCTGCCGCTTAGTGGCATCTTCTGCCAGAAACCATAGCCGGGCATAAGATATCGTGACACCATCTGCTCTGCCCGTTTCTTGTCTATCACCCCCGAAAAAAGCATTAAAATTGAAGAAATGCTGATTGACCTTACCGGTTTCCACCCGTCCTGAAAATATTGGGGTAAATAGCACTCATATTCGTCAGACCACAGGCGCTCTTCCACGCTGGAAGTTATGGTATTTATTTTATGTTTAAGATAATCTTTCATGGATTGATCAATTTCAAGGCAGCTTTTTTTCAGAGCATGAAGACCGGCAAGGTATACCGCGCAGAAATAAGGATCAATAAACCGGAAGGGCATATCACTTATAGACGGTATATTTCCCCACTCCGCCTTTTCGTTCACCTGCAAAAGCTTTCGTATACGTAACATCTGACGGTAAAAGCTTATCTTCCCTTTCACATCAATTTCAAGAACCTCATCGTAAAGCTGTGACTGAAAATAACCTGATTCAAAAGGATGTATAATAACAGGCAATCCTTCTCCCCACAATTCCCTGGTCTGCTCAAGAAAATACATCTCTCTCTGCGCGAAGGGTAAAAGATCTTTCAAGCTGTCCGATAACGAATCCTGTGATGACAGCCTGGCTATGGCGTACAATCCCAGGGGGGGGCCGATGAGGTGAGATATACCGGAATCATCGAACATGCCGCTAAAGATAAAATTGAAAAAACGGGCACCGGCGGTAACCCGTTTACCTGTTTTCATCATCAACGGCACCGCCCCGTCAAAACGCTGATAATAATACACCGACTGCAGCTCTTTTAATGCCCTTTCCGTATTAAAATACGACAGCACAATCGAATGAATGGCAGAACCGAAAGGTACATGACCGTTCAGCATATCCATGTAACAGGTAAATTCAACATCTCCCCGTCGCGTAACATATTTATTATATATTCGTTCCAGGTCAGGAACAAGGTACTGGTTTTCCGATTTGTATTTCGTTTTTCGTGTTCTTTTCATGAAAATCTACGATCTGCCAAAATCGTCTTCAAGTCGCTCAATATCGTCCTCTCCAAAATAGTCACCACGCTGTACTTCGATAAACTTCAGATCATCAGATCCGGTATTACTTACCCGGTGAACGGTGGAAAAATCAATATCAACAGATTTACCTGGCTGAACCGCAACTTCTTCCATATCAAGTGTCACGATTCCTTCACCACTTATGAAATACCAGTGCTCCTGTCGTCGTTTATGACGCTGCAGGCTGAGACGTTTCCCGGGATATACCGTAATACGTTTTACCTTGTGATCTTCTTTGTCATCAAGAATTTCATAATAACCCCATGGACGATACTCACCATCGATATCCCCGGTGTCATTATTTAAATTAAATTCTGATCCTGCACTCACTTCGTGTCTCCCTTGAAATAATACCTGTATATAAATGAATTCAATTGTTCCGTGGTGATTACATTCATATCCTCAAGTATCTGAGCCAGCAGCCGGTGTTGATTATTCTTTCGCAGTCTTTCCTGTTTGCGAACAGCCTTGTCAATGTCATCTGCAGTTGCCAGCCCTTCACGCTTTAGCAGTTCTCCGATCAAGAGTTCATCTACCATCTCACCCTTACCGTTCGCGAACTCCTCTTCCATCTCCCGTATAACCGACTCAGCCTCTTCGGGAATTTGAACAGGTTTTCGTGATACAAGCCGTATCATAAATGCCCTGAGCATCTTCTTCTCTTCATCCTCAAGACTTTTGTCCGTCACTACATCCAGAAGCCTCCTGGTGAGATCTCTAATCCTCAGGGCATCCATACAGGTTACCCGTTTGCCTTCATAAAGTCATTCATGAAATCCACAAGGGCCTTCACCCCTTCAACCGGCATCGGGTTATAAATTGAAGCCCGGCAACCTCCCACCGAACGGTGACCTTTTAGTCCGCTGAGACCTGCCTTGTCCGCTTCCGCGATAAATTTCTTTTCAAGGTCCTCGTCTGGCAATCGCCATACAACATTCATCTTCGACCTGCTGCCGGTATCAACGGGATTGCGATAATACCCGTTGCTGTTTTCAATAGCATCATACAACATGGATGCCTTCTCATCTCTCCGCTTTTCAATTTCTTTCATGCCGCCAATTGTTTTGATCCATTTAAGTGTAAGGTTTGTCATCCACACTGTAAATGATGGGGGTGTATTATACAGTGAATCACTTTCGGCGTGCTGATTATATTGAAGATAGGCAGGAAGATCTGTTCGTGTTTTTTCGATCAACGATTTTCGCATTACAATAAATGCCATACCGGCGGGGGCAAGATTTTTCTGTGTACCGGCGTATACCATGTCGATCTTGTCCCAGGGCAGAGGACGTGACATGATATCAGAGGACATATCACAAATCAGTGGCACATCCCCGGTATCAGGGAAATAGGGCCACTGAATACCACCGATTGTCTCGTTTGAACACAGGTGTACGTATGCCGCCCCGGGAGTAAGGGTAAGTTCATCCTGGGCGGGAATTTTGGTATAGCTTCCTTCTTTGCCGTCCCATGGCACATTTACTTTTCCGACAAGCGCACCATCACTATAGGCTTTCTTCGCCCATGAACCGGTAAGAATATAATCAGCTGTCTGCCCTTCTTTCAATAACGCCATTGGAACCATGCCAAACTGCATGGTGGCACCACCCTGCAGAAACAGGATATGGAAATCATCCGGGATATCCAGTATTTCTCTTGCAAGTGTCATGGTGTCATGATGCACTTCGTCGTATAGTTTTCCGCGATGACTCATCTCGATGAGGGACATGCCTGAACCATGATAATCTACCAGCTGCCTGGATGCTTCTTCAAGGGTATCAACAGGTAATGTTGACGGACCCGCGGAAAAGTTAAAAATTCTAGCCATGATTTTTCTCCATTTTGATATATATTGAAACAAAATAACAAGTAATACTACAGAATTTGTGAGTCAACAGTAGCATATCACCGGCGCAAGACAAGTAAAAATTATATCTGATTTCTATTGACATCATACCGGGCCGGGCTGACAATATCAATACTTTCAAACACCGGGGATCATACATTATGAAAAAGTTTGGCAACACCGGCATTCGCTGGCTTAAAGTAATTCATCTCTTATTTGTCAGCATGTGGGTGGGCGGAGGTATCAGCCTGGTTCTGGTTTTCTGGTTTACACAACCCACTACCGGTGATGAACTGTACGGTGTGAATCTCAGCATGAAGATAATTGATGATTTCACTATAATACCGGGTGCCCTGGGCAGTGTTCTTATTGGTATTGTGTATGGGATATGGACGAAATGGGGATTCTTTCGCCACAGGTGGATCACCGTCAAGTGGGTATTGACCCTGGTTCAGGTGCTGTTTGGAACATTTTTTCTTGGACCATGGCTGAATGAGAATGTGGCCATAGCCGGCAAACTTCGCGACAAAGCCTTTACAGACCCGCAATTCTTATACAATCAACAAATGAACGGTATATTCGGCATACTGCAGGTAACACTACTTCTGGTTGTAATATGGATATCAGTATTCAAACCCTGGAAACAGCGTAAAGCCAGTATAAAGGAGCACACCATATAATGTCACCGGGAAACCTGTATGTCATCGCCACTCCCATAGGGAACCTTGAGGATATAACATTGCGTGCCCTTCGCATACTCAGGGAAGAAATAGATATCGTGTTATGTGAGGACACAAGGCAAACCATGAAGTTGCTCAGACATTACGATATCAGCCTTCCAACCTATGCTATTCACGCCCATACCACGGCAGCCAGGATTGAAAGGGCCGTGCAGGAAATGAATGCCGGGAAAAACGCCGCGTACATGACAGATTCAGGCACGCCGGGAGTGTCAGACCCCGGGGCTGTACTTGTTGCGGCTGCACGAAAAGAAAACATTCCCATAATTCCACTGCCTGGGCCATCTGCCCTGAGTACCCTTATTTCTATATCCGGTTTTCGGGGTAAAGAAATTATTTTTGCCGGGTTTTTAAGCAAAAAGGAGGGGAAAAGAAAAAAAGAACTGCTGAAATACAGCGAATTAGACGGAATAATAGTGATATACGAATCACCACACAGGATTGACAAACTTCTTATCGCGATTAGAGATATATATCCTGACGCGGAACTGGTAGTAGGACGAGAGCTTACAAAGATGTATGAAGAGATCATAACAGGCAGGGCAGCTGACATCCTTGTAAACATTGGTTCTATTACAAAAAAGGGTGAATTCGCGATCGCCATTAACAACAGAAAAGACAATTAATTCCTTGATGTTTCTCATTTTTTTACATATAATAAGTACAAAAGGTAAGTTCAATTAAAGAATTGACAAAAATATCCGATAATTATAATAGATTAACAAAGGGTTAAAAACTATGGTAATTGACAAGATTGGAAATATCAACAACATAGTTGATACAAAGAACACCAAACCTGTTTCCAGGAACAAGTCAATAGATAAATCCGACTCTGTTCAGATATCTTCTGAAGCAAAAAATGCAGCAGAACAGGCAAAGATATCCCAGATTGTAAAAGATACTCCGGATGTACGAACTGAGAAGGTTCGTGATATTAAGACAAGAATAGCCGAGGGTACCTACGATAAATTCGATGATAACAAGGTACTTGAAATGGTTGCTGAAAAAATCGCAACGCAACTGCTTCGATAATAATTTCACCCTTTGTGAGAAACCTTTTGCTGGAAAACCAAAAAGCGGATACCTTATGTTCCGCTTTTTTTATATCCTGACTATTGGGGTTTACCTTGAATAACGGCATTGTCCCTGATTTTAACGTTCCAACAAAAATATATGTCAGAAATAACATTCTGAACGATATCGGTGATATCGTCAGTACTTACGGCTCCAGGGCCCTGATAATAACCAATACAACTGATTTTATTCATTTTCAGGATACCATTGATTATATATCCAGGCGATGTATTGATAAAAAAATCGGATGTATTATCTTTGATGAAATTCCACCCGATCCCAATACCGATTACATTGATTCAGCCGTATACTTTGCCAGGAAGACAAGATGTGATGTCATAATCGGGTTTGGAGGTATCCATTCCATCAACAGCGCAAAGGCGGTTTCACTACTAATCAATAACCATCTTTTTTGTGAAGATCTCTTCTCCTACCCTGTTGTACAGAAACCCGTGAACCTGGTAACCATACCAGTTTCTCCCCTCTTCGGTTTTGAAATAATACCATATTTATACCTTGCTGATATCCAGGAGGATGCCAACAGGGTATATAATCATCCATACCTTTACCCCGGTGCCACTGTAATTGATTCAAAGATATTTCTGAAAACACCCGGGGACAGGATGACACAATATGGCATAAGTACACTTTCCATGGCCACCGAGTCAGTTATCTCTACATCAAATAACGGGATCATTAACTCCTTTGCACTCAGGGCCATTGACCTGACTTTTAAGAATCTCCCACTGGCATTCAGGGAACCCGATAACGAGCAGCACCACCTTAATCTTGCATACGCCTCAATAATGGCAGGCATTGCCTTTACCGTTTCCGAACTTTCACTTTCCCTGGCGATTTCGCTGGCACTCTCATCAATCACATCACTACGTGTAGAAACAGCCATGGCATTAATGCTGCCCCACGTGATGGAATATAACCTTACCGCATCACCGGGTAAGTATGTTCAGATGTCAAAGGTTATGGACGAAAATGTCAAAGATATAACGGTCATCGAGGCAGCCATTAAGGCTGTGGAAGGTGTGAGAAAACTTGAATCTGATGTTGAAATACCACAACGATTATCTCAATTTGAAATATCGAAGAATACTTTCTCGAAAGCCGCGGAAATTGCCATGTCGTACCCCTTTATAGAAAATGCCCCAAGACAGCTTACGAAAGATGAAATTGAAACAATATTAATTGCCGCGTATTGATATGGACAAAGAAACAATAGTAAACCTGCTTCACCGCTACAAAAACAGTGAGTTATCAGATGATGATATGCTGAAGGTATTACATCGACTGCCCTTTGAGGACCTCGAATTTGCGAAAATTGATCATCATCGAAGTTTACGTACAGGATTCCCAGAAGTAATATACTGCGAAGGGAAAACCATCGAACAGGTGGTATTGATCGCGAAAAATATTACTGAAAGAGGTGCTAACCTGCTTGCCACGAGGGCTTCTGAAGAAATGTTTGACGCCGTAAAAGAACACTTCCCCCTGTCCCGGTACAATTCACAAGGAAAAGTGATTACCTGTGCTGTTAATACGATTAAGCCCCTCAATCACCAGGTGACAATTGTTACGGCAGGAACCGCTGATATCCCTGTAGCCGAAGAGACCAGTGAAACACTCATAATGCTGGGGTTGCAACCCACTGTCATTACTGACATCGGCGTGGCTGGTATACACAGGGTTCTTCACCATTTCGAAGCATTAAACGAATCAAAAATAATAATAGTTATTGCGGGAATGGAAGGAGCCCTCGCATCAGTAATATCAGGCTTGGTCCAATGCCCGGTAATAGCTGTTCCCACGTCAGTAGGATATGGCACATCATTTGGGGGGATAACCGCTTTGCTTGGTATGCTTAATTCATGTGCACCTGGAATAGCGGTTATGAATATTGACAACGGGTTTGGTGCCGCAAGCCTGGCATTCAAAATAGTACGAAGTTTTTCCCCTGGTGGAAAACAGTCATGAAATCCTTGTACTTCGATATCCAGCTTGGTGCCTCAGGAGACATGCTGCTTGGAGCACTCATCGACCTCGGACTTGATACTGAGCTCCTGGTTGAAAAACTGAAAAAACTACAACTCCCTGGATGGGAAATAAATCCAAAAAAAGTAATTCGAAACAGCCTGGCTGGTATTTCAGCAGGAGTTGCCTGCAATATAGAACATACCCACCGTAACCTGTCTGAAATTTTGAGTATTATCAGGAATGCAGAGTATAGCGAGCATACTACCGGTAGAATTGAACGCATTTTTGAAACACTTGCCAGGGCAGAAGCATCTGTACATGATATTGATATATCAGATATACACTTTCACGAAACAGGGGCTATTGACAGTATTGTCGATATCACCGCATTTTGCCTGGCGCTGGAAATAATGAATATTGATGCCGTTTATTTTAATACATTTTATTTCGGAACAGGAACCGTCACCGCCTCCCATGGTGAGATCCCGGTTCCTTCGCCTGCCACGGTTGTGATCTCAAGGGGATTTGAGGCAGTTTTCACCCGCAGACAAGGTGAACTGGTAACACCCTCTGCTGCGGCGATCCTCACGTCCACCGGAGAACAGTGCCCGATAATGCCATCTTCAGTAATTGAATCAAATGGTACAGGTTTCGGAACAAGGGATTATGGTTTTTTAAGCTGCACCCGGGCTTTTCTATTAAATGAAGATACTGTTTCGGGTGAACTGGTATTTAAGGTTGAATGCAATATTGACGACATGAATCCCCAGTTGATCCCTTATGTCCTGGAAAAATGTATTGATGCGGGGGCACTTGACGCATACTGTACCCAGATACTCATGAAAAAGGGACGACCTGGTTTCCTGGTTACAATACTGGTTACTGCCGAATTATTGAATTTAATTCGCCATATATTGTATACCCAAACCACAACACTTGGATTACGTATACAGTCAATGTATCGTGAAAAAGCCTCAAGGAATTTCACAACCATCACGGTCAAGGGAGAAAGTATTCGAATCAAGGAGGGGAAAGATTCTCACGGTCTTTTAACTCTACATCCGGAATATGAAGATTGCAGAAAAGCTGCCGAAAAACACGGCATATCGTTAAAAAAAGTATTTTATCTTGCCCAGCAGGAATACTTCAAAAAGAACCCCTTATAACAGGCTTAATTCTTCTGAAGAAAATATCTGGTCAATATCGAGTATAATAACAAATGACTCTTTCAGTTTACCAATACCGATAATATATCTACCTGATATACCCTTTACAATAGGCGGGGGAGGCTCAATTTCTTTTGATTCAAGTTTTATTACATGGCTAACCGCGTCGATCGCAAGCCCCACACGTTTGCCCCTGATATCAACGACGATAGCACGTTTACCTTCGTCCGACGCATCTTCCTTAATACCAAATCGCTTGCTTAAGTCCACTATGGGTATAACCTTGCCACGTAAATCAATAACGCCCATAATATAATGGGCGGATTTCGGCAACCGGGTTATCTTAGGCAGCTTAAGGATTTCCTGTACTTTCAGAATTTCAACACCATACTCTTCCGTGCCAATATTAAAACAAACTACCTGCATGGAGTTTACATTTTGAACTGTTTTTTCCATTTCTGGTTAACCCGACTTCCGTATAATAGATTAGTACCCAACTTTAACACTATTATATCCATGATGTTAATCTTTTCAAGTATAAAATAGCATCACACCCCTTTTTCCCTGTAGCATCCTTAACATGGACAAGGGCAACCTGGCCGGGGGATTGGTGATTACAAAATATAATATCCATACACATAAAGTATAAGACCGGCAATGAGAAATATAAACAACTTAACAAATATGGTCTGCCTGTTCCTGATAAAAATATCAAGCATCCCCATAATTATTCCGCAAAACGCCGCAACAATTCCCGTCTTGATAAGATCAAAAGTGATAAAATACATTCCTCCTGTAAGGATTGAACTGATAGCAATATCTTTGAAATCAGTAAACCCTACCTGCGGCCTGGGTGTTGCAGTGCCCCTCGAAACATATGATGGAGTGTCATCAGTACGAAAATACCGTTTCCGGGTCTGCTCCAGTTCTTTCCTTCGTTGTGATTCACGTTTTTGTGAATCTTCGCTGGATTCACCAATACCGTATTTCTTATTAATCAATCGAATAACTTCACGGTTCGGTATTGTGGAAAAAATATCAGCCCTTCTTCTGAACTTCTCTGATAAATTATATCCCCGCCCTGTTGTTGCGTTCCTCTCTGCTGTGACCCTGCCATTACTAATAACAGAATAATAGGGATTCCCCCCTTCATCACTATCTTCGATGTAGAGCCGGATCCTTTTATCTTTCAGGTTATAATCGACACGAAGGTAATCACCATTTTCCGCATTGAGATACAGAGTTCTATGGTACCCTCTTATCTCAGACGGCCTTCTTTTCCAGTATAGTCTTTTGCCAACCTGCTGATTACCACTGGGTCGTGGTACATTTCTTCGCATAATTATTCACCTGTCATAAAATACAAAAGAGACTGGTTTCGCCCACATGAATACCAATCTCTTTTGCATAAACACATGAAACCTGTATTGACATAAAATTACTTCTTTTTATGTCTGTTCTTTCTTCTTCTCTTTTTCCGCTTGTGATTGGCGATCTTTCTTCTTTTCTTTTTCTTACCACAAGGCATAATTCGACTCCTTATATCAATAAATCAATATTTCCCGGATTTTTTTATTGCCACTCAGCGAAGATTATCAATATCCCCGGTGGTTTTTTTCTCATCCTTGATCTCTTCAAGCGATAATCCGAAGGGAACACCTGTCTTTTCAGATGATAAGATAACTTTCACGTTACCCCCCAGTTTGTCAATATAAATAAATTTTAAAAGATCCGGGTTATCTTTTACAATTGTCGATATTCGTTTCAACTTATCTATATACTTGTCACGGGATAGTTCTTTTTTCTTCAAATCATTTTTAAGCAGAATTAACTCTTTCCTGTTATTTCTTTCCATTTGTCTGAGTTCGTTATAATAACGGACTCCCTCGTAATAGGTGGCATTATCAGGAAAACTGATATTACCTGATACATTAAGTTCTGTGATCTCAATACCCAGTGAATCACACTTTTTTTTAATATTCTTAAATGCTGATGCTACCAGGTTCTCTTGCTGACGTAATAACATTATCCTGTTATAGGATGGACTTAAATAACGTGAGAATTCTTTATTTATTTCACCTGTTGTAACTTTTTCAACCGTATTTTTTATAAATTGCTTCCCCTCCTTTAATTCACCTGGATCAAAAGAAAGGCTATCCGGCTGCAACCGGTAATTAAAATCTATTGGTACATTGATAGAATAATACTTACTGTCAAGAGAACCAAGAGGGGGAATATCTATTGTAACATCGAAAAAAGAAGAACCCTTTACCGGCAATCTCAATACATCAACTCGACCGGGAATAATAGATCTCCATATTACATTTACTCCCGGCTGAAGAATCTGTACAACAACCTTGTCACCGGTATCTTCAGCAATACCAATATTTCCTTCGTTTATTATTACCACGCTACTATATATGAAATAACCTGCTGCTGAAATTATTAATACAATTAGTATTGTTTTTATCAGTTGTTTCATCAGGTTAACCATATTTTAACAATTATCCATTATTATCTTCTTCTTTGTATTGCACCGGTTTCACCGGCATCAAGGTTGAAACCGCATGTTTATAAATTAAATTTTGTTTTTTATCGACTTCTATCAGAATGGTAAAATTATCAAAACTTACCACCCTGCCTTTTATTGGAACGCCATTCATTAGATAAATTGTTATTTCAATCTTTTCTTTTCTTACAGCATTCAAAAAGCTGTCCTGCAAATTTTTTGTTTGTTTTGGCATTTTAAAACCTCGTGGTATGTATTGTACCTATTATTATAATTCTTCTCGTGTAACAATAAAACTTATTTTTAGACTGTAAACACCTGATTGGATACCGTTACTATATAATCACGTATGCGATAATTAATAATAATACTTAACCTATCCAATTATACATCATTTCCTTGAGCTTTTCAACTTGATTTTTATTAAACCAATTTATTCTTTTATTTCTTCTAAACCAGGTCATCTGACGCTTCGCGTATCTGGCTGTTTCATGTTTTATAACTGCAACTGCTTCATCCAGATTGAATTTACCGTCAATGTATGCATGCAATTGCGCGTATCCAAGGGATTTCATTGATTTAAGATCCGGACCATATCCCATTTGCCGTAATTTCTCCACCTCTTCAATAAAACCTTTTTTTATCATCTGCTCAACACGGTCATTTATTCTATTTATAAGTTCTGACCTGTCACAGTACAATCCCAGGTACAAAGTTTCATCAGAATAATTACCCCTACTCCCTTCATGATAGGAAGAAATCGGCCTTCCCGTACTTAAAAAAACTTCCAGACCTCTCAGTATGCGTTGCCTGTCATTATGGTGTATTCGGGCGGCCCAGGCACCATCATACTCTTCAAGCTCTCTGTACAATGGCTCCGTACCTTCGATACTCAATCTTTTCTGAAGTTGATTTCTAATATCAGTATTAACTGGTGGAATATTTGAAAGACCATCAAAAAATGCATCTATATACATTCCGGTACCACCAACGAATAATGGAATTTTACCGGTATTCTTTATTGCAGAACACGCTTCCTCTGCTTTCCGGCAAAAATCCCCTGCGGTGAAACGGTAATCCGGGTCTGCTATATCAATACAATAATGGATAACTTCGTTACGCTGTTCATGGGATGGTTTCCCACTGCCAATATCCATATACCGGTATACCTGCACAGAGTCAGCAGATATTATTTGAAATTGGTCACCGGCCAGTAAAATCGATATATCTGTCTTGCCTATTGCCGTTGGACCTGCAAGTACTACTGCCTTGATACCTGGCTACCTCATTCTTTTTCAGGTTCTTCTTTTGGTTCTTCTATATATTCTTCTTCAGGCTCATGGTATTGAATCTTGCCATTCAATACCAGGTCGAGAATATTTGAAACAATCTTCCAGTTCTTATCCTCTTCTGATTCTGGATAATCCCTGATATTACCCAATTTATCGACTGCCTTCATTGAGGCGCAGGTTAACTTGTAACGATTTTTTTCATATGCGATCAATTTATCCAGTGGGATGATCATTGTTATTCTCCAATATAAGTCTTACTTTTTCTTCCATAAAATTTTTTCTCAACATCTGAGAACGAATAATTGACTCTAAATCAGATAACGCAGAATCAATTTCATCATTTACAACAATATAATCATACATTGTATATTCTTTCAGTTCAGATATAGCATTATCAAGCCTGGTAGCAATTTGTTGTTCAGAATCTGTAGCTCTATTTTTTAATCGTTTTTTTAAGGCTTCAAAAGTTGGTGGAATAATAAAAATAAATGTTGCCCCACCCATGATCGATTTCAAATTTCGCGCACCCTGCACATCTACATCAAAAACTGGAATTCTCCCGGCATCACGAATTCTGTCAACTTCTTTTTTTGTTGTTCCATAACTGTTACCGTGAACAATCGCCCATTCCAAAAATTCTCCATCAAGGATCATCTTTTGAAATTTTCTTTTCGAAACGTAATAATAGTTTTTTCCTTCTTCCTCATTTGTTCGTTTCTCCCGGGTAGTGGTGGAAGTTACGAATGAAAGATCTTCAAGCCTGTCCAGCAACTTGTAAATAAGAGTTGTCTTGCCGGTTCCCGACGGCGCAGAGATCACTATTGAAACAGTATCAGCTTTCATTACTGGTAAGTCTGTGCGAAAGTGTTTCAGGCTGCATTGCCGAAAGTATTACATGATTGCTGTCCATGATAATTATAGCCCGGGTTTTTCTTCCATGGGTAGCATCAATCAACATGTTATTATCTTTTGCTTCTTCTCTTAACCGTTTCCCTGAAGCTGACATGGGGGTAATAACCGCTATAACACGTTCTGCAACCACCGCGTTACCAAAGCCAATATTAATTAAAGACGTTTTCATATACTATACCACATTTCTGCATTGTTCTCTAATCTTATCTATATAGTTTTTCATTTCCACCACAAGGTGTGATATTTGTGAATTGTTTGATTTTGCGCCAATCGTGTTAATTTCCCGAAACATCTCCTGCGCCAGAAAATCAAGCTGCTTACCTACCTGGCCGGACTCAGCCATCAGGTTTTTAAACTTTTTTATATGGTCCTGCAATCTTGAGATCTCTTCATTTATATCCTGCTTATCAGCAAGTATAGCTGCTTCAGTATACAGCCTCGATTCATCAACCCTTGCGTTTGTCAGTGATTCTAATGTTGACTGAAGACGAGCATATTGATTTTTCGCGATATCTCCTGCCATTTTAGAAATCTTCTTCACATTATCAGATATGACAACCAGCGAGTGCTGAATGTCCTTTTTAACAGCCTTTCCTTCTTTTACTCGCATTTCAATAGTTTTTTGGATAACTTTTTCAAGTGACTCATAAATATCATTTCTCGATTTTTCAGATAATATTGATCGTTCACGCTGAATTACCCCTTCAAGGGTGATTATCGTGTCGAGAGAAACATCAGCAAAAATTTTCATGGTAGACGCGGCTGATGTTATCTCACTGTAATATCTCTTCAACATTTCACCATCAATGTGTATTGGCCGGGCTTCATTCCATTCATAAATTTCAATGGATAGTTCAAGCTTACCTCTACCAAAATTGTCCTTTAATGTTTGTGTTAGTTTTATCTCATCATTTCTTAATATTCTTGGCAGGTTTGTATATATCTCAAGAAATTTTGAATTTAATGATTTCAATTCTATAGAAAATGTAAACTGATCTGTGTTTTTTTCGACAGATCCGAATCCAGTCATACTCAGCATCAATAATTACCAGTCCTAAATAGATTTCTCTTCTCTTCCGAGAGATTTAATTCGCACCTGCCCGCTTTCAATATAAAAATCTACTGTTCTGCCGTAATCACCACCTACATCTTCAGTGATAATCTGAATCCCGTTTTCTTCCAACACTTCCCGCACTCTTTTTGTATTATTCAATCCTATTGATCCGATAAAAGAATCACTGGCCATTTTAAACATGGTGGCACCACCCACAATCTTCGCCTTGAGTTCCTTCTTCTCTGCCCCTTCTGATACCATATCATCAATCATCATGGGAATTGCCGTTTCAGCATATTTCTTCAGATTTACAGCCTCCGCAGTTTGATTCGGAAGCATAATATGTGCCAGACCACCAACTCCATTTTTCTGGTCAAATATACATATGCCAATACATGAGCCAAGAATAGTTCTCAGTATATCCGGTTTTTTCGCAACCTTGTAATCAGCAATAGCAACCGTTATCAGCTTAAAATCCATACTACTTCTCCTTTGGAATGTAGACCGGCGAATCAAGAATTTTCATGTAGCTGAAATCTTCAGAAAGCGAATGTAGTGTTTCAGAATGCCCTATGAAAAGGTACCCATCGGGATTCAATACCTGGTAAAAATTCCCAACAAGTTCCTTCTGATGCGGTCTGTCAAAATATATCATCACATTTCTGCAAAAAATAATGTCAAGATCATCTGGAAATTTACTTTTAAACAGGTTGAGATAAGAAAATGAAACGAGATTTTTCAGATTTTCATTTACTGTATACACTTCAGGGTTATCCCTGTTCTGGGTAAAATACTTTTTTAATAGTGGAGTTGATACTTTTTCTATCCTTCTACCTGAATAATGACCGTCCCTGGCGAATTCAAGAACCGATGGTGCAATATCAGTTGCCACTATTTGTATATCCCAGTCCGGGAAAAGGTGCATGTTTTCACGGACACATATTGCTATGGTATATGGTTCTTCACCTGTTGAACACCCGGCACTCCATATCCGCAATCTTTTTTTTTGTTTTTTCTTCACAATATCGGGAAAGCAATATTTTGACAGTGCTTCGAACTGCCTTTCATTTCTGAAAAAATATGTTTCATTTGTAGACACAACATCTAACAATGCTTCAAGTTCTTTTGTTTTGTCTTTCAACGAGGTTATATAATCGTAATACTGGGAAAATTCATCAAGGTTCAACGCCTTAAGTCTTTTCCGCAGCCTGTTTGACAGCAGAGTTATCTTCGCGTCCTTAAGAAATATCCCGCTTTCTTCATATATAAGCCTGGCAAAATTTCTAAATTCATCTTCTGTTAATCTTTTGATACTGTTAAAATCAATCATTTATTCTTACTCCAGGTATTAACGGGCCAAATGAATTACACATCCGCAACCATTACAGTGAAGATGAAAGGTTTAAGATCAACTTCAATTCACCAAGCGGGATTCCAGATGATCTTGCAAGAATATCAAGGGGGTATCCCTGTTTATACAGGTCAGCCACCAGTCCGTACTTATCTTCTGCACCGCTGAACATTTCTTCCAGATTTTCATCATGAACCGGTGCCATATCTTCTTTCACTGTTTCCAGTTCCTCGTTGATCTCTGTATCAACAGCAGTTGAAAGATTTAAAGAAGTGAAATCCTTCTCAATAGTTATATCAAGCGAGTTTCCTTTCTGCAATGTCCCGGTTTCACTGACACTGTTTTTTTTATTTAATTCTTTTCTGTCTTTTCTGTTTGGGGCATTTTTGGGAAATTTCTCTTTTAAGTCTACCAGAATATTTTTTACCCTATACCATGTCTCATGCAATACATCATTAACAGATTTCCCCTTTTTTACCATCATTGGTGTATCAACAGCAGATTTTTGATGATCATGTATTTTAATATCAGGTTCATCAATCCTTCCTTCATTGCCAGCTGACAAATCCGGATTTTCTGTCCGGTCATTTTTTTCATCACCAAGAGTAATGTCGATAGAAGATATCTGTCCGCTTTCCCGAAGTAGCTTTTTCATTACATTGATCTTATTCTCAAGAAGAGATATATTTCTTTCGGCTGTATTATTAAATTCCCTGATAACTTCGTCCATTTCCCTGCGAAATTTCTTTTCCCTGTATTCTGATGCGCTCTTTTCCAGTTTCAAACTGATTACAAGGTAAAAAACAGTCCCCAGTGCTATATTTATTACTATCAGGATGAACAATTGCATAGTATTTCAAGTCCCTCCACTTTTTAAGCCTTCTGGTTTATCAAACAGTCGGTTCGGCGAAATCAATAATTATGGTGGTTCATTTATTTGCGAATATCAATAATCCTGCCAATGGTATCATCAGTATGTACTTTTTGAGTATCACCATCATGGCTGCCAGCATCACTTTTTTTTCGTTTTTTCCGGCCTTTCTGTCCTCTTCCTGACTCTTTTTCATTATCTCTTATTGGTTCGTTTTCAGACCTCTTGTTCTCTTCAACACGTTCCTTTTGTAGATTTGCTTTATCTTTTGCTTCTTTTTCAAGAACATGCTGTTGCTCCAGCAACGCGGATTGACGCGCTTGCTCTCCACGGGCAACTTCTGTTACTTGCGCTATATGGACTTGCAGGTCAATAGGTTTTACAGACATAGCATCACCATGTCACATTTTTTTAACGTCTTCGTCTCACCGTTCTTATGTGTTGCTGCATATCTTCCATGTCAGGCGCTTCGTACTCTGATAATCGAATTTCACCTGCTTCAAGCATAAACTTAATATTATTATATGGATCCTTAACATTAAACCTTTTGTCTTTTATAAATATTTCAACTCCTGGAAATGCTGTCTTTTCCGCATTTACTTTTCCCTTGTGCTCAAGCATCCCGAGATATGCTTTCAGCTCTTCCAGTTCAAGATTCAGCTCATTGAGACGCATTTCCATTTTCTGCTTTTGCCCGATAAGCTTATTCAGCATTTCTTCCCTGTCCTTGGGCAGCTTGCCTCCTGCGGTTGTTTTTTGATGAGTAAGAGTAGTAACATCCTTTTTCACTTTTTCATAATCTTTGCTTACAGATGATTTACTCTCTTCCAGGTCTGAAAGCTGCTGCAAAACCTTTGGGTTCATGCCAACCCGAATCTCAGTTCTGGTGAAGGAATCAGAACCTATATATCTCGCGTTAACCTCTTCTCCTGCTCGTAACACACCGCCAACGATACGCGCCCTTCTACCATGACAAAGAATCCTTTCACCAGCATCAGCATGTGAATGCATTATTCCTTCTGCCACGATAATATCTTTCTCAGCAATCACGTTTGCCGTCTGTATAAACTTGGCATATATGGATCCGCCGGTTGATTCGATTCTGGCTTCTTCACGACCCATGATTCCCTGGCGAATAATAACATCCCCTTCGGCCTCAAGAAATGCTTTCTGAACCGAACCCTTCACCTCAATATTACCGGCAGCCTTCACCGTAAAATTATCCATCACACTGCCGGAAACAACAACTGATCCGAGAAATACAATATTTCCCGTTTCAAGGGATACATCCCCTTTCACGTAATATACCGGTTCTACGCTAATTTTTCCACTCTGATAGACTACCTGTCCATTTATCTCGGCGGTAAGCTCAGTACCATCTTCTGACAGGATAGTTCCCTTACCATGTTTAATCTGTGTATCCTTACCTGAACGTGCCGGGATGATCCGGTTGGTCACCGTTCTTCCGGGAACACCCTCTTCGGCAGGAACCTTGACTGCCAGCACCTGGCCAACAACAACATTCTCAAGAAGATCAAGATCCCTGAAGTTCACCTGCCCCTTTTCGTCTTCCTCGAAGGTAACATCAGACTTGTCTATACGTACCTTGTAATCAATATACGCGTCCCGCCCATGTCGTGGACGAACTCCTTCTGCCGCAATCAATGGCTGACTGTAATCCATGTTCTCAAGGTATCCGGCGATCTCCTCTTCCCTGATCCCGGTTACCACACCATTTGTTTTCAGCGATTCCAATACATCATCGATGTCCATGTGCCGGCCCGAGAAGCGGGGTGGGCTGAAATGAACGACCGCTTTCATCTCATCTTCGGTAACTTCTACTGACATGGTGCTGTCAAATTCAGGATTAGGAACCCATTCACCAATCTTGACAGGTTTACCCGATGCTTTCTTAACTTCTTTTTCCACTTTTGCCATGTCCGCACTGTTTAGTCTCATGGAATAAAGCGCGGTGGTCACATCATTAACGTCTACCTTTCTACCATCATCTTTTGGCGGGGTAACTTTAAGCCAAACACCGGTTTTTGTCACCCGTAGGGAAAATTTGCCATGCTTATCTTTATCGGCATTTCGAAGTTCCAGATCAACATCAGAAATTTTACCTAGTTTTTGCTCAATTTCACTGATGTCATCTTCATCATACTGAATCCTTGCAGGCTTAATCAATACCTTGTAAGGCTGCCTTCCCATTCCAAGCAGCCCCTTTGTACCTTTTTCAATTATTTCATAGTCCAGTTCGGAGACATCAAGGTGTAGTTCATCTGCAGCAAGTTCCAGTGCCTGACGGACTGAGTCGGCATACACCTCAACTTCGTCTTCTGTGGATTCTTCATCTTCAATAGTTGTAAGCAGGTCTTTTAAATTCTTCATTTACTAACCGACAATATTTGATTTGATCCTTCCAAGACGCCCTCTAAGTCTCATGATTGCCTTCGTATGCAGCTGCGATACCCTGCTTTCAGTCACTTCAAGTACTTCCCCTATCTCTTTCAGTGTCAGGTCCTCATAATAGTAGAGAACAATCACCTTTTTTTCCTTATCAGGCAGTTTCTTTATAGCTTCTACAATATAATCCCTTATCTCTTCTTTTTCTATCAAAACGTCAGGATTCATGCTGCCAGGAGCCTCAAGTGTTTCCATGATCGAAAGCTCGTCTTTGTCATCCCCCATGTACCATATATCATTAAGTGATAATATCGCTGTGCCGCTTAACTTATGCAACAGCGATTGAAATTCTTCATTTGAAACTCCCAGTTCACGGGCAATTTCTTCATCTTCAACGGTTCTTCCAAGCTTATTCTCCAACTCGGATATAACCTGTTCTATCTGCTTGGCCTTTTGTCGTATCGACCGGGGAATCCAGTCAATTGACCGTAACTCATCAAAAATAGCCCCCCGTATTCGAGTCATTGCATATGTTTTGAACTTAATGCCCCTGTCGGGGTCAAATTTAGTTATCGCGTCAATAAGGCCGAACACTCCGTATGACACCAGGTCATCAAATTCGATATTCTGGGGCATACCCATTGAAACTTTACCCGCGACATACTTCACCAGGGGAGCATATTTAATAACAAAATAGTCCCGGATATCCTGCTCCTGGGTTTTGACGAATTTTTTCCAGAGTTCTTCTTCGTCTATCTTATCGAATGCCTCGAACTTTTTGTTGTTCATATAAAACCTTTTTTATATTATTCCTTATCTCTGCCCATAATAGTTCGTATAGCCTCGGCCATTACCTTCGGTTCATACTTTACTTTCTTATCATCAAGTATTATATGTTTCCCCATCTGGCCAGACCTGGTATCCTGACCACTGCCAGCCCTGGGATAATCATCCTTATCAAGAGGAGTAAAGACTTCATCATGGGCATCACTTCCCGGTTGTGTCATTTCTGGTTCGACAGATTCCTCTCCTTCTGCGAAAGAGCTCTGTTCTGCACCTGTTGTGTATTTCTCAGAGGTGCTTTCACCGGTTTTCTGATCCGGCATCCCGGAATCAAGCACGGCATCCTCAGGTTCTTCCGGAACCGTATCTGTTTTAATGCCTCCCGCGAAAATATTGTACACCTCTGGAACAAACTGCTTCAGTATAATCATGGCGGCCAGGCCAATTACTGCAAATATGAATGTCATAGTGAATGTACGGCCTACTATCAATACGGGGCTGTTCCCTGCGAGAAGGCTAACGATAAATGTCACCAGCAGAGCCGTCATCCCCATAATCAGTGCCGAACGAACTTCAACTGGAATGCTTTTAAAATTTATCATCATGACCACGTTGTCTTCCAGGACTGTTTATTAGTAAGAATACTACATCGTTATCATAAATCAAGCAGTATTTACCTTAATAAAGGCTAATTTCATCATTTATAATGAAATATAGCTCATTTTCCCGCAATTATACCAATAAATACTTATAATCCTTCCTCCTCTTCAGGCCTGAAAAGTCGCTTGAAAAAATTCATCATTCCGCTACCTTTCATATCCTCTGTCTCGGAATGGGTCAGCCTGTCAGCGATAATATCCACGCAGCTGGATGCCCTGCACTTGGGATAACTTGCGATAAATGGCTTTTGATTACGTATAGATTTGGACACATACATGTCCTCAAATATAAACCCGAGATTCTCTACTTTAATATTCAGAAATTGCCCGGCAATATTGATGACACGCTGGGCAACCCGTTTTCCTTCGGACACACTTTGCACCCTGTTGACGACAAGTTTTACAGTTTTATCCGGCGCGTTAGCAGCAATAGCTTTTATTGTACCATACGCGTCTGTAATCGCGGTGGGTTCCGGGGTTGTAATCACTATTACCTCGTCTGATGCTACGAGAAAACTCAGCACATTCTGAGAAATACCTGCACCGGTATCCACCACCATGAAATCATCAGACCCCAGCTCAGAAAGCGCTTTAATGAACTCTTCTCTCTGTTTAATATCAAGATTTGCCAACTGGTGAAAACCGGAGGCCCCGGCGATGATCTTTATGCCTTCCGGTACGTCTATAATAATGTCTTTAAGCTTTTTTTTACCTTTTATAACGTGATACAGGTTATACTTGGGTATTATACCCAGCACAACATTGATATTTGCAAGACCAAGGTCTGCATCAAGAAGGGTTACCGACTTTCCACGCTGTGAAAGCGCGATCGAAAAACTTACCGCAAAACTCGTCTTGCCGACACCACCCTTCCCGCTGGTAATGGCAATCGTTTTCGTTTTACTGGCCGTGTTGCTGTTTTCTATGACCAGCTTGCGGAGATTAGCTGCCTGATCCAAATTCCACCTCCCCTCATGAAGCAGTTTTTCCAATAACCATATCAACAATGGAATCGCTGTTGGCTACCGATATATCATTGGGAACTTCCTGCCCATTCGTATAATATGCTATAGGCTTATTATACTTATCGGCAACATCTATTACATTCCCAATGTAAGTTGTTTCATCAACTTTTGTGATTATAACACTGTCAATATTAATTTTTTCATAAGAACGAAATACATCCATCAGGTCAACCTTCTTGGTATTGGCGCTCACACAAAGCACTTTCTGTATTTCGTGTCCTGACGCATCAGCGAAAGCCTTGATCTCGGATATTTTCAATTCGCTTCTGTGACTTCTTCCAGAGGTATCTACCATTATAATATCTGCTGATTCGTTTTCCAGCACTTCTTTAAAAGAATTATGATCGATCACCACGTGAATTGGAATTTTCATTATTTCAGCGTACTTTTTCAACTGTTCCGTTGCTGCTATCCGGTAATTATCTATGGTTATAAAAGAAACTTTTACCCCTTCACGCAACGCGTATATTGCTCCAAGCTTGGCCATGGTTGTTGTCTTGCCAACTCCCGTTGGCCCTATGAACATCAGTACTTTTTTCTTCTTCCCCTTTTCGATGGGACCGCTCACCACGATCTTGCTTTTAAGCAGATCACGCAGGCTTTTTTCAATTTTATACTTGTCCTTCATGTCTTCGCTGCTTACAGAACGTTTAACTTTTCCAAGCATCTCCTTGCATTCATCATCATTGAAATCATTATTCTTAAGCATTTCCCGAAAATGCTGCATAACCGCGTCATTTTCGTCGTCCTGCTTTTCCTGTGAATGGCTTTTCGTTTCTTTTTGATCAAGCAGAGTATTCAGCATACTTTTAAGCTCATGGAATTCTTTTTCCAGTTTTTCAAATGACTGCCTGTCTTTCTCACCATCAACCCCTTGTACCGCAGGAGAAGATTTTTCTTTTTCAGCCTGGCCTGTCACCTGGGCAGCTTTTCTGGCTATACCGGAATTCAAAATTTCAGCACTGCTGCTCTGCGCTGCTGCCTGTGCACCAGGAAAATCCTTCCGGGGTACAGCCTGACTTGCGGCCGTCGCATTATCGCCAACAGTAATATCAAATCCCGTTTTCTGTGCGGGCTTTATTCTTGGCACGTTTTTCCGTTCAGGTATGGCTGCAGTCAACTCTACAATATCCCGGGCGAAAAAACTGGTATTGAACAAACCCCCGTCTTTCACGTTCTTGTGACTGATGGGTATGGCATCATCACCATGCTCCATCTTCAAATTCATCATTGCCTCGTTATAAGTTTTTGCCCTTATCTTTACGTATCTCATAACACCATTCTCCTCGTTTTGTAAAATATTTCATCACGCGCTTTGCTTAGACAACAATGCTGTTGCCACTATGTTCACCTGTATGTCAGGTACTATTTCATTATATGAGAACACTACCGGTTCAGGCACCTCCCTCTCCAGCAGTGTAAAGGTGACACTGCGTATCTGCGGCGACACCAAAAATACCGGGAGAAATCCCGCGTTTCTTGCCTCGGTGTATGCTTCAAGCAGCGATTTCAAGACCCTCGAATGAGTATCCGGATCAAGCCCGACTACCCGTCCTTCAACTGGATCATCGTGGATAGAAGTTCTAATTGCGTTTTCAATCTCCGGATCAACAGTGATGACCGATAATACCTTGTCAGTATCCACATATTCCCGGCATATCTGCCTGGCCAGCGCGACGCGTACATATTCAGCCAGTAACCCGATATCCTTCGTGTAATCCGCGTAACTTGCAAGTGTTTCCATAATGGTTACCATGTTACGAATTGAGACCCGTTCACGAAGCAGTGACTGCAACACTTTTTGTATCTCCCCAAGTGTCATCTTTTTCTCGCCTATCAATTCGTTCACGACTGCCGGGTAATCATTCTTGATATTGTCGATAAGCTGCTGCACTTCCTGCCTGCCCAGTATTTCATCAGCATGTCTCTTAATAAGTTCAGTCAGGTGTGTGGCAATAATGGTGGGACAATCAACGACAGTGTATCCTTTTCTCTCTGCGATATCACGGGTTTCAGTATCAATCCATATTGCCTTCAGGTTAAACACAGGTTCAATGAATTCCCGGCCTTCGATCTTCTCTTCAACAGTACCCGGGTCCATTGCCATGAGATTCCCAACCTGCAGGGTTCCCCGTCCCACCTCTACGCCTTTTATCAGCAGTGAATATTCCTGCGGGCCCAGTTCCATGTTATCACGTATACGGATGGGGGGGACAATCAGGCCCATTTCAAGGGCGCTTCTTCTCCTGATATTGGTAATTCTCTCAAGGAGGGTACCCCCCTGGTCAGGATCAGCAAGGGGGATCAGGCTGTACCCTATTTCAAGCTCCAGGGGATCAACCTGTATCAATGGCAGCACAGATTCAGGCTTGTGTTCACGCAGTGACGCTTCTTTCTCTTCCATGCGTGATTTTTCTTCTTCCTCTTCTTTCGTCTGCATCAGCACATATCCCAGCGCTGCCAGCGAAATGGATATGAGCAGAACTGAAATCTTGGGAAATCCCGGAATAAGAACCGAGGCTCCAAGCGCCCCCGCGGTAAGGAAAAGGGCCCTGGGTTGTGAGCCGAGCTGGTTGGACAGGTCGGTGCCAAGATTATCATCTGATACTGCCCGGGTAACGATAATACCTGTTGCCGTTGTTATCAAAAGCGACGGGATCTGTGCTACAAGCCCGTCACCAATACTCAAGAGGGTATAGGTCTCAAGGGCATTTTGAAAACTTTCTCCCCGCATTACCATTCCAACAATAAATCCACCGATGATATTTATAATGGTGATAACGATGCCAACTTTGACATCACCCTGGACAAATTTTGACGCACCATCCATGGCCCCGTAGAAATCCGACTCCTTTCGAACTTCCTTTCTCTGTTTCAATCCTTCCTCTTCCGTAATGATACCGTTTGAAAGGTCAGAGTCTATGCTCATCAACTTTGCGGGCATTGCATCCAGGGTAAACCGGGCAGCAACTTCTGCGGTTCTTGTTGCACCCTTGGTGATAACAATAAACTGAACCGCGACAAGTATAATAAATATTATGAAACCAACAACGTAATTACCCCCCACTACAAACTCCCCGAAAGTACGCACGATCTTCCCATCAAAAGCAGACCCTTCAAGCAGAATCAGCCTTGTAGAGGATACGTTAAGGGCAAGCCTGAACACAGTGGTAACAAGCAATAACGACGGGAATACAGAAAAATCAAATGACCTGGCAACAAACATTACCACCAGGAGTGTTAAAATACCAATCATTACACTGAGGGCCATGAGGAAGTCCAAAAGAAAGGTTGGCAGCGGTATGATCAGCATGGTCACTACAGCAATAACACCAAGCCCCATCAATACATCAGACTTCTGCATCCATCGCAAATCCTGCGAGAGATTGGATTTCATTTTCTGTTCTGCCATAAATTATATCCCCTGTTTCAACCTCATATGGCTTCTTTGAAACCCTGTTTTCGATACAGCTCCGCATATACAAGGGAAACCGCGTAAAAGAGATCTTCTGGTATCATGTCACCAATATCCAGCCTGTTGTACATCTCCCTTGCAAGGTACCTGTTTTCAATCAGTAAAATTTCATTCTCCTTGGCAATCTCACGGATTCGAAGAGCCATGCTGTCTGCTCCCTTGGCGATAATCACCGGCGCATCCATGGCAGCCCTGTCATACTTGAGAGCTACCGCGTAATGAGTAGGGTTTGTAACTACCACGTCTGCCCTGGGCACTTCCTGTATCATGTTTTTCATTACCAGCTCACGCTGCATCTCCTGGAGCCTGGCCTTTACCTGCGGATCACCAAGAGTTTCTTTCATCTCCTCTTTTGTTTCCTGCTTTGTCATCTTTAATGACTCGATAAATTCCTGTTTCTGAAAATAATAATCAGGTATGGACAGCACCAGCAGAAGAACAGCTGACCATATTATTATTTTCAGTCCGGTAATGGACACTGCTTTCAGGGCCATGCTGATGCCGATGTCCGGTGAGTTGATTATTACTTCATAATCACTTAAGATAACGAGATAACATACTATACCAATAGCCAGCACCTTGAACAATGACTTGAACAGGTTCATAGCCACCTGTTTAGAGAAAAGTACCTTTTTCATGATGGTGGCCGGATCAAACTTAATCTTTGAAAAGTCAAGCTTCAGGGGGTGGGATGAAAACTGAAAACCAACCTGGATCACGTTTCCCACGAATGCCGCCACGAAAGCGGTTACAAAAATCGGCAATAATATCTTACCTGATTCACTTGCAACCGCTATAAATTCGTTGAATATACTCTGTTTCGTCAATGTGAAATTCGAGAAGGATGACAGGTAAAAAATTGTCATCCTTATTATAGTCTCAAGTATCCAGCCTCCCAGAAAGAATATTACCATAAATCCGAATATAACTGTAATTGCCTGTGTGAGCTCTTCGGTTTTGGCGGTTTGCCCTTTCTCGCGGGCTTCCCGTAACTTTTTCTCAGTTGGTTCTTCAGTACGCCCTTCCTCTTCTGCGGAAAATAGCTGCAGGTCAAAGGTCAGGCCGCCTGGAAGACAATATTCAGGATATTCCAGCATTATGTCGTATTGAAAGGTATTCAAATCCCCTTCTCCAGGTGAAATCACACATCCCTCGTTCACAGTATTCATACAGGCCATTGTTGCACCACTGTACTTATAAATTTAAAAGTTCTCTCTATTGATACGTTCATAATTCTCACCACAAGGGGGGTAATCATGATCAGCATTCCAAAGGCTACAGCTATCTTAAATGGAAACCCCAGCATCATAATGTTCATCTGT
Source organism: uncultured Leptospiraceae bacterium (assembly GCA_964486725.1). Taxonomy (GTDB): domain Bacteria; phylum Spirochaetota; class UBA4802; order UBA4802; family UB4802; genus M55B154. The sequence continues at coordinate 95,736 of CAZAOK010000001.1, read as the reverse complement.
GGTGCCGCTTTTGCCAGAATACCAAGGCTGATGGTTACTAAAAAAATAATAGCCACCACCGGCATTGCAATTTTTAACGCGATTACAAACATACCGCTGAACGCGTACATCAGGAATTTCAAAAATGCTTCGCTCGAGCTCCCCTTCAGGGAAAAAGCGGGCGCAAGTTCATAAGAACGATAGATTGCCTGAATCAGCACATGATGACCGTTCATTGCCAGGAAAAGCAAAAGGGCAATCAGGTTTTTAAACTGCCCGATCAGTGGTATGGACACCTGTGCCAGGGGATCAATCACCTCGTTAATACCAAAACCTATCTGCACCGAAAAGAACTGTCCTGCAAGCTGAAATGCTGAAAAGATAACCGCCACAAGGAATCCAATAAACAAACCAATAATAATCTCCTGTGTAACCATAACCGCGAATAAACCCATATTGGTTGTGGGCTCATACCCCATCGATGACACTATAGGAAACATAACAAGAGTCATGAGAAACGCTACAACACCCTTGATCCTCAAAGGGATAACCCCGCTTGAAAAAAACGGGGCCACCATAAACATGGCTGCCAGGCGCACCATGATAAGAAAAAAAATCTGAAATTGTAGAACAAAATACTGCATGTTATCCGGCACCAATCTTTGAGATCATCATAAAAACGCCCTTCGTGTAATTGATTAACGTATGCATCATCCACGAGGCAAAAAAGATTAACGCCGCGAAAATAGCCAGTATCTTCGGAACGAATGTCAGCGTCTGCTCCTGTATTGAGGTGGTAGTCTGAAAAATTGATACGATCAACCCGACCAGCATGCCAATGCCAAGAATGGGAGCTGACACTACCATTGCCACCATCAACGCTTCACGCATTATTTTAATAACAGTAATATCTGTCATAATATCATCCCTGATTCCAATTTATACGAACTACTGCACAAATGAGCGTACCAGTTCATACGTAAGCAGATTCCAGCCATCCACCAGTATAAACAATATAATTTTAAACGGCAGAGAAATCATAACCGGTGGAAGCATGATCATCCCCATCGCCATCAACGCACTGGCTACAATCATATCTATAACAATAAATGGTATAAACAGGTATACACCAATCTCGAAAGCCTTTTTTAACTCACTGATCATAAACGCGGGGATAAGACAATACGACGGTACATCCTCCTGTGTTTCTGGTTTCTCCAGCCTGGCAAGCTCGATAAAAAGCGCAATATCCTTCTTTCGCGTCTGTTTAAACATGAATGTACGCATAGGCTCCATTCCCCGTTCGAAAAACTGCTCATTGCTGATTTTACCGTTGAGATATGGCTGCAGGGCTGTATCATTCACCTCGGTAAAGGTGGGAGCCATGATAAATATTGTGAGAAATATGGAAAGCCCCACAATTACCTGTGTTGGAGGCATCTGCTGCAGTGACAATGCCCTTTTCACAAAGTCGAGAACAATGACAACCCTGGTAAAAGCGGTCATCATCATAATGATAGAAGGGGCAAGGGTCAATATGGTCAGCAGAAATAATATTTGCAGGCTGAGAGCAACATCTTTCGGTGATGATGCCTCTTCGACATCAAAGGCAATTTTAGGTATAGGCATTCGGACGCCACCCGCGTCCTGGGCTAATAATTGACCAGCAGCCAGCAGCACCGTAATAAAAATAATCGCCGCAGCGCAATATTTAATTATCCGTTTCATCGCCATTTAACTTCCTGAGACGTGATCTGTGACTGTTGAGATACTGCATGGAATCTTTTTCAAAATCATGATCTCTTCCGTATTGCGATTGGGCATCCTTCCCGGTACCTCTAACCCGGTCAAAAACCCTGCCGACCTGATTCGTTACAAATTCCTGGAAACCTCCCGCGGCAGGCGGCGCAGACCTGGAACTCAGCAGGCGAATTCTGTCGATCTCGTCCTTCTCGTGAATCTCGGTAATAAGATTGATATTATTGTCTGATACTCCCAGCACCAGGATCTTACCCGCCATATCAACGACCTGAAGAAATTTATTCTGCCCCACGGGCACTATGGATAGTACCTGCACAACATTTTGTCCCACAGTCTGAATTCCAGCCTTTTTTGTTACATACTGGAAAAAGAAATAAAACCCGGCAACCAGGGTGCCAAGAATAAGGATGGTCTTAAATATCAGCCATCCATAGGATTGTTCTTCAGTTGAGGGCTCCTCGTAATCGTAAAGCCCCTTCTCCCCGGTTTCTCCGGCTTTTTTCTTACCGGTAATATCTGTTTCATCCGATGTTTTCTTTTCTTTCTTTTTGCCGGCTTCAGGCTTACCGGTTTCATCAGCAGCATATGCCGCGCCAGAAACAGGATGAAACTGATCACATGTCTTAATGGGACATAACGCAAATGCCCCGCAAAACAAAATGATGATTATAATTGAATAAACCTTTCTCATTTACTGTATCGTTACACCTGTATTTTATTTAACCGCTCAGCCGGACTCACTATGTCTGTTACACGCACACCGAAGTTTTCATCAATGACGACAACCTCACCCTTGGCAATAAGCTTTCCATTTACAAGCAGGTCAACCGGTTCACCGGCAAGCTTATCCAGTTCTATAATAGAGCCTTCTCCAAGTCCGAGTATGTCTTTTACCAGCTGTCTTGTTCGTCCCAGTTCCACGGTAAGGGTCATCGGGACATCTAAAAGCAAATTTATGTTACCCGATGCTGCCGCGGGCATCCCTTCCCCAAGGGGTGGAAATTTAACAGGACTTATACCTACCTGTGGCCCTCTCTGCTGGGAAGGTTCCTGCATCTGCTGCACCTGTTCTCCCCCGCCAAATCCCCCGGCTTGACCTGGAGATCCTGCCAGTTCACGGGCCAGACCGAGATCCATTATATGATACAAACGGGAATTTACCAGCCCCTCAATATTCAGATTATAGGTTATTCTTACAAGCTCGTTTCCCTGCGGCAATGACAATTCCTGTCCGTTTCCAGCCACAGAAAGCTCAGGTACCGTTGTATTAATCGAGCGTCCCATGTTTTCACTGATATGTGTCGCAGTGGATGAAAGCATCTGGCTTACAAACTCCTGCAGGGTACTCTGATGGGCATCAGTAAGTTCGGATGGAGGAGTACCCGAATCGTCCCCCATCATAAGAGACGAAATAACACCGGCATCGTTCATCGAAAACATAATCAGGTTGGCGCCGGTAACACCACCGGTGAAATTCATGGCAATTTGCACATACTGCTTGTTATGCTCTGATCTCAACGCATCAGCGGTCTTCACCTCCACCATGGCATTGGATATGGTAATGTTTTTACCCAGGTATCCGGACAATGCGGGTGAAACCGAAGCCATTGCCCCGTTGAAGAGATCCCCGATATTATCACGGGCTACCGGCGAAAGGGGCCCGCTTGAAGGTGTGGCTTCCGCGGAAGGGGCCGTACCAGACCCCGACAACATGTCATCAGCTCCCTGTAATAGAGCATCTATTTCGTCCTGGGACAGTGATCCGTCACCCATGTAATTCCTCCGAACAATCAGTCTTGAAGGCGTACTTTTTATGCCTTATACTGACAAGATAATAAAAATAATTCTAGTTAACTACAAATTCCCGGAAATAAACCTCCTTAATCTTCCCGGAAATCAATATTGTATTAATATGCGCTTTTATTTCTTCTGACAGGTTCACCGTGTCTTCAACGGAATCCATGTCCTCGTATTTCTTTCCACGCAGCACAATATTGACTATATGCTGAATCTGCGGCGTTCGCTGCACCAGCTCAGCGTTTAACCCAACATTCTCTTCGTATCCAAGAGATACCGTAAGCTTGGCAAAATGCGGCTCTGCATCCTTGGTTGTAACCGAAAACGATGGCAAATCAAAGTGAGAAAGCGGAGCCGGCGGCGGCGCAAGAACGATATCCTGCTCACGCTCATACCGTTGTTCCTGTACGTATTTTGTTACCAGGTATGAAATACCTATCACAATGAATACCAGGAGTATGGCCCCCGCGATATACAGGAGCAGCTTTATAACCCTGGAAGCATCTGACGACGTCGGCGCTTGCGCTAACCCCTCAGACTCCTCCTCTTCGATATCATCAACATTGACTCGTTCTTCGTCACCCATACGTTCACCTTCACGTAATAATTACAGCTATTCACCCTTGCTGATAAAATATTATTTCAAAAACCGGTGCGCACAGCACACATGACATCCTGCATCACAAAAAAGCGACAATCGCCCAATCTATCTCAAGGTAACCTTCAAGTCAATTAATTTAAGCAATTAATTGACATCATAATATAATAAAACCAAATGTCAATTAATTTATGATTATGTCACTAAACCACATTTCCAAAATGCTCCTATCTCCACTCTTCATCGGGAAGCGGTCTTGAAATTTTCGACGATGTCTGCTCGGGCATTCCCCTGTCACGAAGTATTACAATATCCACCCTCCGGTTATATGCCCTTCCCTCGGGTGTATTGTTATCATCTATCGGCCTGTGTTCGCCAAAAGCCACCGACGAAAGCTGTTTCGGCTCTACATTTTCCTCTTCAGACAGGTACTCCACCACGTTCACTGAGCGGGCCGCCGAAAGCTCCCAGTTATTATCATACCCCTCTTCAAGTCCCCGCGGGGCAACAGGCCTGTTGTCCGTATGTCCTTCAATCCTCGTATAGTTATCGATGCTTTTAATGATGGCCCCAACCTTGTCCAGTACAGGTATTATCTCGTCTTTCAACTTCGCGCTTCCCGGATCAAAATACGCGTCCCCGGACAGGGTAATAACCAGCCCCCTTTCATCATCCTGCACCCGCACTTTTTTTGCCTTGATTTCAGGTTTAAACGCTTCAAGTGCCCGCTTCAGGCTTCTCGCAAGGGCACGTCCCTGTTCACTTGAAGGCAGGTTCTGCATATTCTGGCCCAGCTCCTCCAGGCGACCGGCTGAAAGTGAATATCCACCTTCAAACATCCCCAATGATCCCCGAAACGATGAAAGCACCAGGTAAAAGTCTTTACCACTGATATCGGCAATATTAAACATCAATATGAAAAAAGTCAGAAGGAGGGTTGTCATATCACCGTAGGTGGTCATCCACGCCGGTGAACCCGCCCTTTGTTTTTTTTCCTTTTTCTTCATTAATCTCCCACCTCGCTGGTGATTGCCTCCCGTTCAGCAGGTTCAAGGAAAGAGATAAGCTTATCTTTAACAATTCTCGGGTTGTCACCTGACTGTATGGATAATGTACCCTCTATCATAATAAGTTTCAAGAGCACCTCTTCGTTACCTCTCAGTTCAAGCTTATTTGCAACCGGCTGCATTACGAGGTTTGCCAGAATGGCACCATAAAGAGTAGTGATAAGAGCGGCGGACATACCAGGCCCGATCGCCGACTTGTCTTCGATATTAACAAGCATCAGGATAAGCCCTATCAGGGTTCCGATCATACCAAAGGCAGGGGCGAATAATGCCCAGTCCTCGAAAAGTTTACGCTGGGCGTCGTGACGGGATATTATGTTCTCAAGTTCGGTTTCCATGATCCGCCGTACAAGTTCCGGATCTGTACCATCAACAACCAGCTGTATACCCTTACGAAGAAAATCATCATCAAGCTCGTCAAGGTCATCTTCAAGCGCAAGAAGACCTTCCCGTCTTGCCTTTTCAGAGAAGGATACAAGGGTGATTATCATTTCATTAGGGTTAATATTCGGAGCAAAAAAAGCAAACCGGGCAACTTTCCACGCTCCCAGTACTTTTGCCAGTGGATTGGAGATAAGGATGGCCGCAAACGAGCCGCCAAGACTAATCATAACAGACGCGGGATCCCAGAACATAAGGGGATTACCCTTGGCAAACAGTATCCCAAGTATTATAAATGTAAAACCGGCAATTAACCCACCAATGGTTGCTATATCCATATATATGACTCCAAGCGGTTGAATATTCTCATATACAGTATCCTATAGTAGTGTTTCGGTAATTATTATAAAATAATTCAGTAATTAATACCACCATGAAACAGCTTACGGGGTAAGCAGCAGCCGGTGATATTTCCTTACCTTTTCAAGTACTTCATCAATGGTTTCTTTCACGATATATTTACGATCATTGGTCAGGGTAATAGTTGTGTCGGGTTTTTTTTCGATAACCTCAATATGATTTGAGTTCATTACGAACTCGTCACCATTTATCTTGTGCAATACTATCATATTATGTTCTCCTTTTTTTTCTTGAAGGAAGTAATTCCCTGATTATTTCCTTTATTGTTGTCTTATGAACATATTTTTCACTGCAGCCGGGCAAACTGCAATCATATACCGGCACATTAACTTTACGGAACAATTCGTCCAGCCATTCCTTTGCTGCCAAAAACTGATGATCGGTATACCATTGCATATCGCGCCTGTTAATCCTATAATGACGTTTGCGAAGTATGCGCATATACTCGTCTGTTTCAGCCGGGATTGTGCGGCACTGACGCAAAGCTGCCTGCTCCATCGCCATACTTCCAGCCGTATAGTACCGTGTATCGAATGCCAGATCATTACCCGCAAGAATCAATGATCGTATATTACATCCAAGCACCAGGGACACCGCCTGGGTGGTTACAATACTTGCGGTAGCAACGTATCCAAGCTCTTCACCTGCCTGTTTCCACAATTCATTGAAGGGCTCCCTGCGCAGCAGCCAGTTGTAAAAACTCATACGCCCTTTCCACTGGCGGACATTAATATTTGACATACCGCTGAATGCCAAAAGATGCATCCTTTCGGTGGAAACACCGTAAAAGAAGGGAACCGGCGTAGATTCACAGGATATTACAAAGGATGGGGTTATTCCCGCTTTCAATAATGGCTTTAAGGCCATATCCACGGCAAGTATCACCAGTTCTTTCCGCTGATAATACTTTTTCAACTCATTCATGCTGTTTTCAAGGGAAGGACCCGCGCCGCATACTATAACATGTTTCCCGGAAAAGCGTTGCACTACCGGCCCAAGTCCTCCCCACTTTCGGATAGAGGGAAGATTACGGGTGATATTTCTCTGTATGGCGCCCAGCCGCTCACCGACAAGGGCGCTGTTAATATTATCGTATAATGTTCCAGCGTTAACCAACACCATCTCCAGCATTTTAATTCTCAGCTGGTACACTATACCGAAGCAGGATACACTTGCAACAAAAAATGACTGTGGTAAAGACTATTCAAATATTTCTTTCACACTACCGTATAATTCATATTCTTCGTTTCCGTTTGATTCGTCCATTAGAATGGCAAAATCCTGCATAAGGTTACCCATCTGCCACCAGAATGTTTCATCTGATTCATAGTTCTGGAAGATGTCAAGATGGAGAAGATAATTATATTCGTCCACCATCTGCCAGGAATCATAGGCACTATCTACTTCCATCGTGGTCAGCATATAGGTGCCGATACCATCAGGCTGCATGGCGGTAACGGCAAGCTCCAGAATTTCATCATACCTGCCCTGATAACCTTCAAGTACCGACGGCATGTGACGGGAAAGCTTTGTGAACAAGTCGGTATAAGTGGCTGTTGATTTGTCATATAACAGGTTGCCAACAAGGTCGCGTACCGCAAGCAGGTCTTCCGGTGGTATATCCGCCGCTTCAACGAAATTCTGCCAGGCGGCAAACAGGCGGCCCGTTTTGTAATAGTTACTGTCTGGATTTAATAGTGCTGCCACGATATCAGCTATATTGTTCATCATATGCCGGTGACCATCGTTCAAATCAGCCGCATCATCCATGAAATACTCTTCGAAGAGGGGGTTCCCGTTTGAATCTTTTCCATACTGGTACTCAAACACGTTCTCATTCACCGATTCCCTGTATGTCCTGATAACATTTCGCAGGCTGTCGGTGATCCTGTCACCATATGGGTTATCGGGATCAATCACGGTAACTTCTGTATCATACACCCCTTTTATTATGTCGTTTTTAACCACGTTGAGTTCTTTTTTGAGATCTATGCCCGCATCACTGCTGCCATCCCACCCGAAAAGCCAGTCAAGCATGGTGGATGGATTACCCTCCGCGGTGAGGGGCTGGTTTACAGAAAAGTCAGATGCAGTCAGGTTGAAGAAGAACTGGTTATAGTTATCCATGGCCCAGTCCATCCTGAGATCATAATTATGACCACTGTAAATATTCGGGCATTCTACCTTGCCACCCCTGTACCACTTATCCCGGTAATCCATACAATACTCTTCAAATTCCTCTGTGTTGTCCATGTTCTTCTTGAAATCGAAGAAGGCTGTAATTCCCTCAAACTTTCTTGTAAAACATGTTGGGAAATCGGTGATATACTGTTGAAGATCGATATACACATAGTAACTGGTTGAATCTCCATTGATGTCTTCAATTATATCGTTGTTATCGTAAAGGTACATCTCGTCTTCTGTTATTTTCTGGTATTTTCCCAACCCCCATATTTTTTCTCCTGAAACGAAATGCTGGGACAGGTAATCTGGCAGGCAGCCAGGATCATCAAGAATATATATACCATTTACCAGGCCTTCTTTCAGGTTCATACCAAAGTATTTTAGTAACCTGGCATTCATCTCATCCCCATGCTGCTGAAGCAGTGCCGGTGAGAGAGTATCTCCCCAGTCATCGAAACTAAAATTATACCACTTCTCAATATCATTAAGCCTGAATTCCTGGATGAAATCAAATAGTTCATCATATTTCAGCTCTTTAAGAAACTCTATAATGTCATCCATACTGGTTGAAATCTTTGCCATCTTCAACTGGTTGTATTGCACAAGGTCCGGATCACTAAGGGCATCCGGTTGAATGGGATTACCCCATTCATCTCTTGGAACGAATACCTGGAACACCCCATCCATAAGTGCATCCGCGGGTGTGGTTACGTCAGGATGCTGATCAAGATATTTTACGATCAGGTACTTATCCATATTGATGATTGTTCTTTCCAGGAATGTGACAAATCGTTCATCCTGTGAACAATCCTTTACAAGGTCAAGTGTCCTGCGCAACTGGTCAAGGGATCTATCGTCCGCGAAATACCGCAAGCGATTTATGGGTATATTCCAGTTGATATCGGGATTGAGATCGAAATATCCATCATCATCGTAATCAACCCTGTTCCCGTCACTGTCATGCAGGTAATATGCCGGAAGATTTTGCCACTGGGAGGGTGATTGGGAACCATGATCTCCATCGTATCCCTGGGTGAGCATAAAATTATTCAGGTACATCCTGAATGTATGCCTGATTACATCTTCCAACCCATCCTTCACAGGATCCATGTGATTAAAATTCATATATTTGCTTGACAGTGCCGAAGGCAACACCCCGGCCCTGGACCCCGGTGTGGTCTGGTCTGCCACAGGGTCGTGATCAACAAGTTTGTTTATCCAGGCCCCTGTATTATACACGGGTTGATTGGAATTCGGATCTTTCTTGTGTTCGTTGAGGGCGGCAACCATTAGAATCAGGTTGTCAATATTGGCACGATACCCGTCTTTTTCAAAATATCCAATATCACCCCTGTTGATTTCATCATAGCTTGCCACGCTGTTGCCATGAATGTCAGCATACACGGTTCCATCTTCGTGAATAGTTCCTACCGCGCATGCAAGGATACCAAGCATATCTTCAAATTTTCCCTTACTATCTCCCGTGTGTTCCTCCCAACCCGTGGCAAATCCATTATTATCAAATTGGACAGGATAATGTACTCCTTTTACCCATGGAACCGGTGGAAGTTCATCTTCGCGAACAACCAGGTTTCCGGAAGAATCAAAAAGTGCAGCATCAGCATAACAGGTATCATAATATTTCTTAAACTTACCAACATCATGCATATTCGCGTCACCTGTATTATACATTATATCTTTCGCGTCATACACTACATCACCCAGGCTTGCGACCGCATTAAAATTTTCACCAACCGAGGGAGGTAATACTGGATTATCACCAAGACAGCCCCATATTTCATCAGTCATATCCACCATTGCCTTGGCGATACCGCTCAACCAGCCGTCTATATAGTATTTATAATCGAGGGCCATCATGTAATCTGAGTCATCAAATGAAACACCGGAAAACCTGCATGTATTTTTCCCTTCGTTTATGGTATTTACAAAATAGTTGCTCTCTCCCTCGTAATGCTGATAATAATTGCTCTGTATTCCGCTTTCACCCCACCGGGCATTATTCTGGAGATTTGAATTATATCGCCTGGCTTTTGTGACACCCACTATCCCGTTTGCGTTTATTGTGGTGAAAGCGTAAATCTCTATTTTCACACTACCCCACAGCATATTGTAATCACTCTGAATAGGTATCAAAAATTGATACTTTTTCTGGTTCATCAGCCATTGGAAATTTTTGCGGATAGCCTCTTCCCTGCTTTTACAGTCCAGAAGCAGCCTGTTATCTACGGAGGTTTCTACATCCACGTAACTCCCGTCTTCAGCGTTTTCCCGCATGTATCCATACCTGGGCATGGGGTTTCCCGTTGAATCATAATAACCGGAATTCACAAACCCGGCCTGCCCTGGTTCAGGCTGCATGATGGATTCATATATTCTATACCGCCCTTCTGTAAAACCATGTCGGGCAAACCCCGGGCCCTTGTTACCCTTATATCTTCCACTTATGTAATACCAGTCTGAGGTCCAGTGGTTTCTGTATTTGCAATCTGAACCGTTGGGAGCACGTCCCTTGAAGGTAAATGGACCATAGCCCTCCCAGCAAGAAAGGGCAATCTCGGTAAGGGTCCAGTTACTGGTAACGATATGTCCATTATCGTTCACAATACCCCTGATATCCCCCTGTGAAGGTGAAAATTTTCCCTGCCACCCTCCAACATTTTCACTGCCCCTGCCACCAGTTCTGTATCGAAACATCCCTGGCTGTAAAATCTCCATTGCCGGCATTGCACTCTGGGTGGTGAATGACACATAGCCCGCCTGGTTAGATGGCTTTCTATATATCCTGTTGTTGCCCAGAACGTTCATGTGTATGGTAAAAAGCCCCGTATCAACACTAATCGAGTCACTTGTTGCCAGGGGGGATCCCATTGAACGCAGGCAGTTTTCAAGGCTCAGTTCCCCTGGAGCGTTAACAGGGTCGGTTATCCCGTATCCCGCGGCAAGCACGTACACAAGTTCCGCAGCCAGGGTCATATTACGCCCTCCCTCGGCAGGGCTCATACCATTTTTATCCAGCACTACCAGATTTCTGAGGGATGAAGACAGTCCTCCATACAGGTCTTTAATATTTCTCCGGTTGTCCCCAAAAAATTCATCTCCATCTTCAGGAGTCCATGCCCATTTCCGGTAAACGGGAGAATAATAATACGAGAGAAGATACAGCTGAAGGTTCGTCATGATGGATTCTATCTGACTTTCACCTGTATAGGAATAATTGATTAGCTTGAAAACATCATTATTATCATCAAAAAAATCACCGTCATTGTCACCGTTTAGTATATCATTGATCTGCAACCTGAAAGTTTTCTGAGTACTGTCAAGGCTCCGTGTTTTGGCCATCTTTGCCACATACCCATCAGCCTGATCAGGTACAGCAGGATCATTATTATTGATGAAGAGTACACCTTTAAAGTTGAAGGTTCGGCTGCCATTACCATAAGGATCGAAGATCCACCCGTCCCATAATATATCTTTTACCCTGTTCTTGGAAATACCATCGCTGCTGCCGGAAAGCTTTAAACCGGCATTAAAATTGTGAACCATGGTGTCTGCCCATTTGAGCATGTCATTATTCTCAACATCGAATATTTCCACCTGTTCAAGATTGTCATATTTCCGCATGTCATTATAGATCCCCTGCATAAGCCATTTCGTCATCAGGATGTTGTTTCCCGCTATTCCGCCTGAAAGACTGTTGGGGGTGGCTGACAGAATCCTGGCTTCTTCATCAAGAAGCTGTTTACCCCGAATAATAACGTTGGATTCACCATTCACGTTCACAAGATCAGGATCTTTGAGCATGGGGTACAGGTCAGACATCATGTATTGAGTAATCGATGACTTCATTGGATTAGCCACCATCCAGTCAGCCACCTCGCGTTCGGTTAGCGACACGTCATCAGTGTTTTTAAGGCTGTCAATCATATCAGCAACCCTGGTTTCTATGTCAACATCACCCTGAAGCAGGGAATCAACAAATTCCCTGAGAAGAACATCGGGTTCGCTCAGGTTCGCGGCCCCATTATACATGTCATGTACCACACCGATGTTCTCTATGAGGTTATCCACACCATCGTAGCCGATATCAGCCAGTTCCTGGTTCACACCAAAAAGATTCCACGGGTGGGGACTGTAGAATACACCATGTTCATCCTGTTCGAGGTTTCTCAGGGCTATCAGGATGTCATTTATGGAATCAGCACCCTCCATCATTACATTTGAATCAACACTCAGTATGTTTTTCACCATTTCCACTGTGCGATCAAGTGCATCCGGCTGAACACAGTACACATCATGGAACACGCTGAAACTGTCAGACATGTCAGATACAGCCTGCGGGAAAGGGGCATTGTATCCGTAAAACATTTCCGCCATTCGGCGCATTAATTCTGCAAAGAGTCGAGGGTCTTCATTCATCAGGCGGGAAAGTTTCACATTAAATTCATGCTGATCAAGACCGGTGAACAATGATTTCAACGCAGGGGTTTCATCCAGCACCTCAAAGAGCCGCACCGAGGGATCGGGATCATTTTGCTGGAATGCATACTCATTATCATTTGAACAACCAGCAAAAAACAATATACAGGCAAGAATAATTACACGTAGTTCCTTCACACGTATCATACAGAGCTCCCCTGATGATTAAAGTATAGAGCCACCTGGCCATAATATAATACCGTCCAGCCAGACTTTAAACCCTTGGAAAATAAGACGGTAATTTTCATACCGTCTGCTCAGTCTTTATTGGGATAACATAATGGCTGACCTCTACTCGGTCAAGATTAATTCGTCATTTTTTTCTTTTTTTTGTCCCTGCCCTTTTTATTTCCTCTTACGCAGGTTATACTGCTTACTTCGTGAATCCTTCTGCATCATCTGGTAAGACTCCGAGGCCGCGTTCAGTTCATGTTCCTCTGAAGCCTTTTCCAGCCGTGACTGGTATTCTACAATATTCATCACCTGTTGCTTCATCTCACGTGAGGTATACCGTGAAAGTCCATCACGAACCACGTCCAGGTTTTCCCGGATTTTCGCCTTTGCGTCGTCAACCCGGCCCTTATCAACCAGGTCCATTGTTTCTTCCATCATTGAAGAGGAGACGAACATCTTGACGTCCTTCATTACCAGTGGATTGATATTCAGGGTCACCAGTTTATTGTCAGATGTAGGTGTAACTGTCACCTTTTTACTTGAGCTTATCCTGCCTTCACCCTTTACCGTTTCATCATAGGTATATACCACCGTCGCAAGTACACCCCTGCTGATTGACTGCCTGGAAGGTACAAGCGCAAGCAGGGCTAGTTTTTTTTCTTCTGAGATCATATCTCCCATTTTAATAACAACTCCATCAGCTGCATCACTTGCCGCGTAACCGTATACCTCTTCAACCCGTGTACCATGTTCTGGGCGTATCTCAATGCTGCAATTCTGTGCCACCACTGTTAAAAGCCCCTCCAGTTCATTGGAAAATATTTCGGGAATCTTATCCGCCCTGTCAATATAGTAATAAAAAGCGCTGCCATATTCGGCGATACCGGTCATCAACTTCTCGTTGAAGTATTGCCCAACGCCGAATGTTGATATGGTAATTCCCTCAGCGGATCTCTGCCTGGCAAGCTTCTGTATCTGGCGGGGATCAGTTACTCCCACGTTGGCCAGCCCGTCGGATATAAGCAAGACCCTGTTCACCTGGCCGCTTTTGAATTTTTTCTTTACCTGGTTGCAGCCTTCCAACATACCGCCGCTCAGGTTGGTTCCACCTCCCGGCTCTATGGCATCAATAATTTTGTATATTTTATTCTTATCTGACACAACTTCCGGCTCAAGTGCCACGTCAACAACGTCATCATAGGTTACGATGGACAGCATATCAGTGGATTCCAGGTTGCGCACAAGAAACTTCAGGGCGTTCCTGGCGTAATCCAGTTTCCCGCTGTCCGACATGGAGCCGCTTCGATCAAGCACCACCGATATATTCAGCGGCAGTCTTTTTTCAGGACGTTCAGCTTTCCCCGCGAGAAAACCTGTCCGCACGTAAAAATTTCCACTGTTGTTTTTGCTGATATACCTGTTCTGCGTCTGCAGCTCCAGCGTTACCACCCCGCTATCCGTTACGGGCCTGACAGGTTCCACGTCACCGGAAAAATCAACGTAACTTCCGGTCAATGATTTCACCATCCTTCCGGAAATAATATCCACCGCGTCAATGACACCGTCAACATCAGGGCTTCGCTGCTTGTCGGCTGACATGATCTTTCCGGTACTGACATCAGTTAACCGTACATCTATTCGTATATTATCGCCTGCCCTGACAACTGAACCTGTGAGAAGCTGCTTTGCCGCAAGCAGTTTCCCTATTTCGTTGGCGTCCCCCTCGGTCACCCCCGCGGCGGCAAGTCCCCTCTCTTCCAGTATCTTTTTCACCCGCTCACGCTCAAGCACCACCATTTTGCCGCTCTGGGCAAGGTTGGTGGCGATCAGCTCGGGTACCGCCACGCTCAGGTAGGTAAGCGCAGAATCGCCGGTAACGTCCTTAAAATCCAGTACCGCGATGGTATATTTTGACTGGGTATGCCCATTATGGTTCTGCATAAAGCTGAAAACGGCAAGAAACATCACTGCACATAATAACGCCCGTTTCATATCCGCCCCCGGTATATGTGTGAAGGTTTTTGAATGCCTTTAATATATTCCTGCTTATTGGACAGGACAAACACTATTTTGTTCCGGGAATTTTTTAATTCTTTGTTACTACTCAGCTATTATCAGAATATAGATCATTTTCTATATAATGAACAGATCTAGACATGGTTCCCCCCGCCTTCGGCGGGGGGAACCATCATATTTTTATTCATTTCACGGTAATTAAATCTTTTAATCATGACAACTGAGTAGTTACAATTCTTTCTTTTTAGTGGTTAAAAGATTTTCACGAAGGCGAAGCACACCTGAGTCTCTTATTACTCATCAAAACCATGAGCCACGCCCGCGAAACAGGCACCCGCGTAATGACGTGTTACCTGTCCCCACTCTTCTCTGGACGGGCGGGCAATCGCGTGCGGGATGGCTTTATCTCGATACTGTCGATCCTGTTTGCCGCCATCTTTCTGATTTTAAACGTAAACCCTTTATAGACCACTTTTTCACCTTCTGCGGGAATGTGGCCCAAAAGATCCAGCATTAAACCGGCAACCGTTGAATGACGGCTTTTTTCAGTAGATCCGATGAATTCCTTTCCGAAGATATCATCGAGCCGGTCAATTGGGGTGATCCCTTTAATACGTATGGTGCCGTCTTTTAGTTTCTCTGTATCATCAGCAATATCATCGGCCCCAATTATCTCGTCCAGTATGCCGGTCAATGTCACCATGCCGCTCACGCCGCCAAACTCGTCCACGGCAAAGGCAACGAAGACGTTTTCCTTTCTGAACCGCTCAAGTGCCCACAACGGACTCACCCTTTCGGGAAGATAGAGTGGACTTTGCATATAGGCTTTCAGGCTTTTCGTCTCACCTCTGGCAAAATCCACAAGTATGTCGTTTTTATTCACCACCCCGACAATAGTATCGATATCATGTCGGCACACCGGGAAAAAATCCAGGTCTGCATGTTCGGTTATAATTCGCTTCAGTGTGGCTTTCGTGCTTTTGATATTCAGACAAACAATGTTCATTCGCGGTATCATGAGATGCTGCACGGTTTTATCGCTCAGGTCAAAAATCTCTTCAATCATCTCCCGTTCAGTCGTTTCAAAATGTCCCGTTTTTGTTCCATGTTCGATCATGAGGAGCACCTCCTCGTCGGTAACGACCTGTTCATTTTCCGTGGGAACCCGCAGCATCTTCAACACCAGCTCGGTTACATAATCCAGCCCCCGAACGATGGGCGAAAAAATGAACGATATGGCACGCATGAAAACCGCCACCGAGGCGGATATTTTCTCCGGGTTATTAAGAGCAATACGCTTGGGCACCAACTCCCCGAAGATCACGGAGAGCAGCGTAATGGTTACCACAATCATCATTATGGCCAGGAACCCCGCGTGTTCTCCCACAACAGGCATACCGCTGAGCTCGGCTTCAATTTTCCGTGCAATGGTGGCCCCGCTAAACGCGCCCGCTAAAACTCCCACCAGTGTTATGCCAATCTGTATCGTGGACAGAAAGACGCCCGGAGAGGACGCAAGCTGATGGGCAATCTTGTATCCCCGCAGACCTTCTTCGGCTTTTTGCTGGAGGATAAGCTTTCGCGAGGTCACAACGGCGATTTCCGACAAGGCAAACACCCCGTTAAAGACTATGAGCACCGCTATTATCGCGATCTCGGTGTAAATACTTATCATACCGTCTCCTTTCATATTTCCATACTACAATATGTACAGTTCCACCGGGAAATGCAATATAAAAAATCCGCTCCTCTTCAGGCCGATGAACCAGGTCGTTGCTGAATTATTATTTTTTATAACAACCTGTGAAAATATATATCATATTTTCAGTTACCACGGATTAACCTGGATGAACACAGGTTATTTGTGAATAGCAGCCGTATTTAGCATAAATAACTATCGCATGAGCCCATACGGTTTATTATTCCCTCCAGCCCCCTCGTACATGCCGGCAACGCCGAAGTAGACCTGCGTCTCCCCGTACTCATCGAAACCGTGGGCCACACCCGCGAAACCGCTGATGTCATATCCATATCCCATGGTGAGGCGCATGTGCAGCTCACCTCCCACCGACGTTCTGAAATCCGCAAGACCGGTGTGGTCTTTCCATACATTTCCATATTCCACGAAAGGAACCAGCCATATATCCCTGAGCATCACCGGCAACGTCCCATATCCCAGGTCTTTCTGCAAAAGGGGCAACCGGTATTCAAGCGCTCCCACTGCCAGCCTGTTGCCGTAAAACATATCAGCCCCGTACCCCCTCATACCGAAACGGTCTTCACCCGTTTGGGCAGCTCCGGTATTTCCCTTCTCGTAACGGCCGATATTATAGGGATCAAGGTAATCCGGGTTGTTGAATGATGCCCCTCCCCGTCCCCGCAGCATGATGACGTTGTTGCGCCATATACCCGAAAGGTACCATGCAAGTTCACCCCGTACCTTGCCGTAATTTATGTCCGATCCGACCCTGTTGGTATACCAGTCACCGATTATCATGAACTCTACCCCGTCCTCCGGGCTTACCGAGTAAGCGTACATAGAGGTGCTGCTGAATGAATATCCCCCGTGAAAACCTGCAAGTACGTCTTCGAACTCGAAAACCCCCATGCCGCTGTAATAGATATCCGTCCATTTCACCTCGCGGCTGTAAGAGAGGCTCAGCAGGTGCTGATTGTAAAATTTCATAAATGGTATCGATATTCCCCCTTCGATAGTACGTTCAAGTTCACGTTTCAACGTTACGCTGTGATCATCTTCCCACGGAAAGGGATCGGTGCCGTAAAAAATTGAGTTGTCGCTGAAGGCAATAGTGATATCCGGGTAAAGCCCCGCGTAGGTATACTGCAGCGATACATCAGCCCGCTTCTGGCGAACCGAGGCGGCAGCATATACGGAATAAAAATGACGGTAGAGGGTATCTGCTCCCATGGTGTAAAAACCGTACCAGCTGTCATATTCTTCGGGGTAGATCTCCTCTGAATAGAGCACCGGCAGCCATGCGGGGTTTACAAGTGAGTACAGGGGATTATATCCCCCGGCTTCTTTCCCCGTTTCCTTTTCTCCATCAATTGGGGGAGCATCCGCAAAGAGTTCTTCGGCGTAAGTGACCTGTACTTTTTCGATTACCGGCGGATCTTCGGGATGCTCTATCAGCCCGATGTCAAATCCTTCTTTCCCGTACACGGCTGCAGCAATACTGCTGCCGTCAGGTGATATATCAGGCCAGAAGGCCCCTCCCATCATGTTTGTCAATTTTTTCAGCTGCCGCGATTTCAGTTCAAGACTATAGAGGTTAAATACACCGTCGCGATCCGAGACGAATACAATAGCCCCGCCACCGGGATACCAGTCTGGATGCATGCAGCTGTAGCGCCCGGAGGTAAGCTTTTGAATTTTGCCATTGTCAACACCATAATGATAAATGTGGGCGAACCCGTCCTCCCCCCTTGCCGTAAATACCAGGTTTTTGCCGCCCGGAGAAACCCTGACACCGGAAAGCTGCATCCGGCTTTTATTTATAAGAACGTTCTGACTGTTATACCTTTCATCAAGAATCAGCAGGTTGTAGCGGTCATCCTTTACCTGTATGCAGGCTATTTTTCCATCGGGAAAGGCATCAACCGATTGGGCCCGCATACCACGGGTTTGCTGCCTGTATCCATCCTGATATCTGAAAATATCATTGTAGATTGAGAAGGTACGGTAATATTCAAGGTCGGACATGAGAATACCGTGGGTGTCATTCACCGACATCCCCGATGGCATGCGTACCCTGGCAATTTTTTTCGTGGTACCATCACGCAGGGAAACACGCATCAACGCGGGCATGTTGTAACCGGTCATGCGAACGTAGTAAAGCACCTTGCCGTCGGTGCTGAAACGCGGAATGGAAGTGTGATACCCGCTATGGGTCAGCAACCGCGCATCGGTGAGTCCCTTCTCTCGTATCTGTGCCGCCTCCCGGCGATATCGCTTTACGGCCTCATTCTGCCACTGGTCCCACAGGGCATAAAAGGATCTGCCGTACACGTCACGGCCGTTTTTCTGTATGAGCCATGGAAGTATGTTGTCGGCGTTCTCGGTGAACACATCTTCAAACCTGCTGTGGCCCTGTGTCTGCTGCAGGTACTCCACGAAAAGCCCCCCGTAAAGATAGGGCACCATTCCCGAGGGCCACTCCCTGGGAAAGTAGGAGGCCAGGTTGATGGACTTCAGCGAATTCTCATCAACCTCGGTACGCATCACCATGTGGGTGTAAGCACTGTGCACCCGACCATAGGGATATTTCATAGACTCCCGGTATACGGGATACCCCTCGAGGTTCCACATGGGCAGAAACATATTGGGAAAACATACCCGTCCCAGCGTATAGCGGCTCATCTGTGGAATGCCGTCAATTACATCCAGGTTGAACACGTGACTATACTCGTGGGTAAACACCAGCTTTACCCAGTCATCATAATCACCAAGTGAACTGTCAGGCCCAGGACGAACAATATATAATTGCACCCGGTTATAGGGAACCGGAATGGTAAACCCGTTGGGCATGTCGGTATTGTCCACCAGCACCACGTCGGTTCGCCAGAAAGGTTCCCACCCCGTGGCCCGAACCAGGCGGGTGTGCAGATCTTCAGCAACTGGCACGAGACGACGTGCGTGCTCTTCAAGCCCCTGGTGATAATGGATCCAGAAATGCTCTGTTTTAATAGACTTCCAGTCAAGTTCCGGATGGAACATGAAGGCACCAAACCCACTGCAGGGTATATATATCATTATAAGGAAGAATATACTACACAGATACTTTTTCATATCATCACCACAATCTTTTTGGTATACTTATAAATTCGCATAATAGTAACATCCTGCTCAACGGGCCCCCTAAATCCCCCCTCTGCGAACTTTGCGTCCTTAGCGCCTTAGCGGTGAAAAAAACACTCCCCCAGCCTGTCAGCAAGGATCAACCGCCCCCACTGCGCCGCAAGGTGGCCGTTGCCCTTTCGAAGGATCACCAGTATCCCACTCTCATCCTTTCCCCCCAGAAACATGCCGTATCCAAGTGGAAGGTTGGTGCCGTCGATGACAGTGGAGGTCTTCCCCCACAGGCCTTCATCAACAGGCAGCTCTCGCATATCACTGGTCAACCTGACAGGAATCTCCCAGTTGCACTTTGGCCCCGCGGTATGCACCGGCGGCGCTGCCGTTCCCATGGTAAAGGTTTCCGCAAGGGCCCGCCGCAGCATGGCAAGCCCTCCGGGGCTGATCTCCTGTTTCAGCCGGTTAACCTGTTCGTTTTCGCTGCTGGCATTACTCACCAGCATGGCCACCTTCACCAGGTCACCCATACGCATGCTCACCTGGAAATCAAGCCCGGCGCATCGCCTTGACCATTCAGGGTTACCCTTTACCGCCGGGAATGAATACAAGAGCCCAAGCCTTTCACACAACGCACTGTAAAACCTGTTAAAATCATTAAACGATATCTCACCGGCAAGTGAAGCAAAATACATGTTGCACGAATGTGACAGTGCCGTAAATAGATCCATCCTGCCGTGCCCTTCCGGTTTCCAGCAGCCGTCGCTTAGAATGGATTGATCATCCCCCCGACCTCCGCATGTAATATGATAGCCCTCTACCAGGTCGGGCCGATGGGCAACAAGATACAGCCCCATGATGATCTTCCAAAGTGAACCCGGCGGCACCACACGCTCCAGCATTGCCGGATGGCTCTGCCCCGTCACCTCTCCGCTCCGCGTATCAAATGTTAAAAAATACAGGTAGGGAGATCCCGCCCTTCCCCCTTCCATCGCATTCAGGGTTATCCCCCGATAATAATGCTCCAGTATCTCGTAACGCGAATATCCCATTTCAGCCAACGCCAGGGCCCCGTGCTGGCACAGGCCGACGTTATGCCCCAGCCCCCTGCCGGCAAAACGCAGAACTGGCCCGTCATCCCTCTCCGCCATCTCCAGCCGGTAATTATTACTCTTGAGAAAGTTCCACCCCATTACCCGGTTAATCTTCAGCCTGAAAGTTTCCGGCGCCAGGGTGCGCACACCCGAATCCCCTTTCACCAAAACAGCCCCCACCCCCGAATCATATTCAACAGAAGAGGGTGGACGTGAAAGCTTCTCATCATCCAGGATGTCAACCACCTGTGCCGGTGAAAGCATCCGTGTCCACCCGTTATCACCCGCATGACAGAGCACCATTCCGGTTCTGTAAAGGATATCCTTAACCGGCGGAAAACCCCTGTCCCCGGCGCCGAACACCCCCATGTCCATGGTATGCCCTCCGCAACGTGAATGAAAGAGCAGGGGGCCGGCCAGGTTCTGATGATCTATATACCATCTATCTTCGTGCAGGAGGGATGGCATCCCCGTCCTCCCCCTGTAGACCTGGCAGTGGGTAAGATCGCAGAACCGGTAAGGATGTCCGGGGTGATTGTCCTGTATGTACCGGCACCGGGCCAGTATCACGTGGGCAAGGGCTGCCAGTGCTTCACGGTGCCTGGCCGGCCTGTTGCCGTATTCGGCACGGGCACTGTCAGAGGCATATCGCGTTGCGTCTTCATAAACCACGGTAACAGGTTCTTCATTCTTATCAAGGGACAGGTATAACGGCAGGGGGTAGGTTCGCTTTATATCTTCCAGGTTCAGGGTGAAAGCCTCTTCACCTGATGGGGCTTCGATCTCACATTCAACCGGCAGGCCAACCGGTACATCATCCATGGTCACATGCCAGCCACGGTGAAAGCTCAGCTGCAGCCGCTGCACAGGTATGCTGCTGCCTGCCCCCTCCACCTGCAGCCTGCTCTCCGGCGGGAAGGTACACAGCACCTGTCCACCGCCCTTTTCACGCATTTGGCGAAAGTGTTTGGAGAGTACCTGTATACCCACCCTTTCTTCGCCGGCATAAAGCATTGCCGGCGAAAGAACACACAGCAGAAGAAGTAGCAGGGTAATGCTGCTGGCATTATTCCTTCTTATCAATTTCGATGGAACCCGGCGGCGCCCATCCCTGTATAGTTGGTTCATACATGCACTCCATCCTGGATGGTTTCACACTGAAGGTGCCCGGCAGTTCTGCCCGGATAATATAGGCGATCTCGAAGTATTTCCCCTTCTGAATGCTGTTGAAGAAAAACACCATCCTGTTATCCCAGCGTTCGGCGTTCACGTATGGCTGATAGCCGTCGTAGGCGTTTTCATTCACCACCTCGAACCCCGCCGGCAGGTAATCTTCAAGTACCAGGTATTCAAAATCATCACTGGCCACGAACCGTACCTTCACCAGCAGTTCATCACCTATTTTCAATTCTCTCTTATCATCGATATTCTGTGGAACAAGGTACTCGTTATGATGAATGTCCTTCACCCTGGTTACGTATGAGAATGAACGGGCTATCTGTATTCCATTGGACAGGGCATTCACGCTTCGTGTTTCAGATTTAAAGAGTGACAGCACACCGGCATCTTTGAATTTCAGGGTGCCGTTGATCACCACCTCGTAACTGAGATCCCTGCCGGTATCCCCCGCGGCTTCCACTGTAAAGGCAGGAACCCTTCGTTCCCCCTCAAGGGGTAATGTTTTTGTGAAATCCTTCATATCAACGTTGCCGCTGAGATCATAGGCATACTCGGTCAGATGCTTTCCGTCAAGTGTGAAGGCTACCTTTCCGCTGGTTTTCGGTGCGGCACCGATACTGTCAATATAGTCACCCAGGGCAAATATGACCGTGGCGGTTTCCTTGGTAGAGTTCCATGCGCCGCCCTTCCCTCTTTTGGTCAACGAACGCACCGCCCTTGACACCAGTGAAGTAGTGTCACCCGTTTCAACGAGAGCTGAGAGCACGTGTGCAGTAATCTCAGCACGTCCTCCCGGCCATCCCCATTGCTGGGATCCCACGCTGGGCCAGTAGATCCCCCGTCCGTCAAGTTCCTGTTTTTCTTTTAACGCGGCCAGGAACTTCTTTAAATCTTTTCTGAGCTTCTGTTTTCTTTCACTTTTCAGTTCTTTTATGCCATCAGCCTTTGCCAGGGCACGCACCATGTATGCCAGCTGGTAGGGGTTCATCGCGAGCTTGTCTGTGCAATACTCGTAGGCCTTTTGGTCCCATTTTCCATGAAGGGCATACACGTACAGCAGGTAGGCCATCGCGTCATGTGACACCTGCCGGTATTTCAGCATCCTGGCAACGGCTGCTACACCCTTATCGATTGTATTCTTACTGATCGCATACCCGTTCTTCTGTGCCAGCATAAAACCACTCAGAATGTAACCGGTTACAAAGCCGTTACCCCGGTCGCCGTACCACCACCCCCACGAACCGTCACTGTTCTGCAGTTGCTGCAGCCGTGATATCCCCGAATCAACCTTGGCATGCAGTTCCTTTGTGGATTTCCCTGAAAGCAATGCCCCGTATCCCTGCCTCTCGGCAAGCCTGTACACTGCCATTGCCGGCAGAAACCTGTTTATGGTCTGCTCAATGCAGCCATAGGGATATTTCATGAGATATTCAGTGGCCCTGAGCATCTGTATTACCGGTGAGGGATTCACCTGTATGGTAACAGACTCTGGAATGAAATCAAAATCAGTGCTGTCTTTCAACGGCTGTATAACAATCTTGCTGTTATTTGCCATGTCTCCCGTTCCATAGAGCTTGTAGTTCACCCCACGCCGCTGTACAGGTACATGCAGGCGCAGCGCGTCGCTGGCTGACGGGTCCGCTATCGCGGTATATTCCATGGTTAGCTTTTTCTTATCCTCCGGAATAGTGGTTGTATAATATTCCCTGGAAGAACCGAATCCCGGCAGGCTGATCTTCACCGGGTTATCGGCCACAACCTTTTTCCCGTTGATCTGCATGGTGGTTTTTACTTCTTTCAATCCCCGTTTGGTATTACTGTTAACAATACCAATGATACCCATGGTATCCCCTTCAACGGCAAACCGCGGGCGCCCTATACGGGCGATCAGGTCTTGTGTTACCTGGAATTCCGATTTATGTTCACCCACACGTCCCTGCCGATCATGTCCCCTGGCGGTAAGCCTCCAGACGGTAAGGTTGTCTGGTAATGTGAAGGTGACCGAAGCCCTGCCTGCATCGTCGGTTCGTATCTTTCCCTTCCAGAAAGCTGTATCTTCAAACTTCTCCCTGATCTTCACCTTTCCCTCTTTAGCGGCTCCGGCAAGGATGTGTATGGGATAGGAGTAGCTTGTCAACACCCAGTTGGATATCTTTGTATAGAAGAAATCCTGCATTTTCGGCGTATGATCGGGCCGTATCTGGTATATTGCCTCGTCTACTGCGGCAAGGGACAGGTCGGCCTTAAGAGGGTTCCCGTTTTTGTCTGTTACCTTGATATGTACCGTTGCCTTTTCTCCGGGTTTATATACCTTTTTGTCATTTTTCATTTCGATGGAAAGACCGGTTTCCGCAACCGGAAGTTCAATATCAACCCTGCTGGTATACAGTGCACGTTTTCTCTGCATGGTTGCGGTAAGATAGAAGTTCGGTGCGTATTCAGGTTTCACCTCAAATGTCACCGGTGTAATATTCCCTTTCATTTTCACCACCCTGGAGTGGTACACGTCACGCCCCTCAAGTGTGAGGCACACGTATGAATCGGTGAACCTGCTTTTCACCAGGCAGGTGATCCTGCCGGGTTCTTTAAGGCTTGTCTTGTCCACCGTAAGTTCAAGGTTCTTCAATTTTGACTTTATCTCTCCACCCTGCTTACTGTATACCCAGATGATCCTGTTGGCGTTGATCCTGTTATTATAACGGTCGGTGCTTTCGGCAACCAGGTCAAACTCGCCGTAGTATGAAAACTTTCGGGGTAGTTCTACCGTTGCCCGGCCTTTTTTGTCAGTAGTGATCTTTTTTGAAAACAGCGGTCGCTTTTCATGTACATACACACGCTGCAGGGGTTTCCACACGTAACGGTAAAGATCCAGGTTTACCCCTGCACGAATGGGGTCACCCGTATGGGACAGGGTCTGGATCTCGATTTTCTTTTTTTCATTATCCGCGTAAAAATTCTGATCAGGGTTTATCTTAATATAATATTCCCCCCGGCCAACCTTTACCGAGTTGCTCGAAGTGATGCTGATATTAGACTTGTCCATCACGGTTGCCTCAAGGGTGATCTTACGATCATAGGGGTAGTTGCCACTGTCAAAGCGCAATACGGCAACCCCTTCATCGTTGAGATATTTCTCACCTTCCAGGCGTATACGGTTGTATGATTCACGTGACGGATAATCCTCTTCCCACCAGTAGGTGGTATCGGTATCACGCATCCTGGTTTCATAAAAACGATACCGCACCAGCCCGTTCTTCAGCGGGGCACCGAAAAAGTATTTCGTCTCAACCTTAAATTCAACGGTATCACCGTTGGTGAAGTAGGGTTTTGAAGGGGTGATGTCTATTTTAAATTCCGGTTTTCGGTATTGCTCCATGTAATAACGCCCGGCGGCATACAGGTTTTTCTTCGAGGGACCAACCCGTATATCATATTCACCAAGCCGTGCATCTGCTGCCATGGCTATCTTGCCGTGAAAGGTTCCCCACTGGTCAAGGGTGAGCTGACCCTCATCCACCGTACTGTTAAAATCCCTGTTGATTATCCTGTAATGCAGCTTCTGCCCGTCAAGCGGCATAAATCTACGCTTTCTTTCCTTGCCAACCACCTTGTAAAACACCGTGTCACCCGCCCTGTATACCGGCCTGTCAGTATAGATGAAGTACTTGTTCTTCTCACGGTCGAAGGCCGATGGCGACCCGGTGCTGCACAGGGCGTAGCTGCCGTCTTCTCCTATAACCAGCACAGTATAATGCTTCCTGGATTTCATCCTGTAGGTAAACACACCATTGCTGTCAGTCTTCCCTTTCTTTAATATCTTTACAGGCAGGTCTTCTATCCGTTTGGGCGGCTTGTATGGATGTGTAGAATACCTGTACTGCTTCTTCTCGGGGGTTGAGTCAAATACCACCACCGATGCACCCTTGATGGGTTTGTTTTCAGCAAGATGGGTCACATAGGTAAACATTGAATATTGCGATCGCTTCGCCACCACCCCCACCGAGGTAACAGAGAAGAACTTCCGGCTGATCATTTTACCTGCACCTTCAACTTCAATGCAATAGCCCCCGGTTGGAAGCTGGTCTTTCAATTCCAGTGACTGGTAGCGCCATTCGTATGGTTTGAAATTGTGTATGGGTTCACTCCATTCTGTGAACACCTTGAATTTTTCTTTCCCCGGGTCAATAGTATCCGGGTCAACGTGCCCCTGTAAAAATGTATTCAGGGGAACCTGGTATACCCGCACCTTTACCGATTCAAGACGAAATGTACGCAGGTTAAACGAAAGTTTATTACCCGGCACAAAAGTATACCTGTATGAGTACACGCTTAATGCAGGATCTTTCGGGGTTACCTCGTAATTAAATTCCTTCTTTCTCTCACCTTCTGTTATCTTGAAGGAAGAGGTTTCCATTGTATCAAATCCCCGGTGATGAACTCGCAGCTTGTAATTACCTGGTTTCAGGTCTTCAAGCACATATGTTCCATCATGGAAGGTGCTGGCAGAATACGTTACCCGTCCAACCGCCTGAACGTCCACGTTTATTGCTGGGGCATCCAGTTGCTTAATACCGATTTTCCCCGATATGGATGCCGGTTCATATACTACCATGGGAAGGGTGAAGGTTTCACCATTCTTAATATACTTGATGCGGGCAGTTTCGGTGATATAACCCGGCTTACTGAAGGTTGCCATGTATCTACCGGCGGGAAGCTTGTTAAAACTGTAACTGCCATCATCACCTGTTGACTGTATAAAGGGCTTGTTACCCTGTCCATACCCGGAAGATGCCTGCCGCAGCTTTACCTGCACCCCTTGTACCGGTTTACCGTCACCTCCCCGAACTACACCCGTGAGAATGCCTTCTTTCTGTAAGTAGATAGTTCTCTTTCCGGTTTCCACTTTTTCGGTAGTTTTATATGTAACGTAGCCGTCTGCTACAACTTCAATTATATATCGTACCTGAGGTATAAAGTTTTCAATTTTGAAATAACCGCCGCTATCTGTTTTTTCAAGGTAGTAGCCCACCCCCATCTGGGCGTTCTTCAGCTCCACCGTGGCTCCTGCAACCGCGTCTTTACTCTGTGCATCCAGCACCCGGCCTTTCACCACGTATTCTTTTTGCAGTTTTTTATCGCCATCACCGGTATACACAACTGTCCCGTCCTCCATGTGCTTTTTCCCGGTGGTCGTACACCCCGTAATCACCAGCAGCATAAGAGTTACACACACAATAACCTTTTTCATCTGTTTACTCCTTCATATGTTTGGTGGCGCGTTACGGTTCTCCCCTGAGGGTAACACACCTGAACGCGAACAGCTGCACAACATCGTATGGCGAAAGTATCTTTTTCAAATACTCTATGCTTTTAATTTCGGAGGGGACAATGACAAGAATGCTGCCATCCCCGCAATGAGCCTTTATACCGAAACGGCTTATATCAAGAGTTTCAAGTGAGACAACCGGGTACAGACCTGATGCCACTGTCAGTATAATACTGCTCTTTTCAAACTCATGGGCCTCCAGCGGCCTGTGCCTGTTGTCCCGTGTCAATGCCCCTTTTAAATAATCACCCAGAATACTTTCAACGTTATCAGTTGCATGATGAAAGGCGCCATAACAGCCCCTGACCCTGCCATTATATACCAGTGTAATAAAAAGCCCGAACCTGCCATAAAATTCCGGGAGGGCGCATGAAAAATGTTCATTACCACCCTGATCCCGCAGGTATCCGGTCCCCTTTTGCCTGAGCCAGTGAAACAAACATTTCTCTTCAGTTGACCCCCTGATTGTACTCCAGCTTTCCAGGTCATCACCTGGATGAGACGCCACCGGGGGGCATACCACAACAATGGTCACTAACATTAACGAAACAACAATCAAAACCTGTGCCACCGGTCGCGTCATCGCAATCTAACCGGCGGATAATAATCCTTGTACATGAGAAATGACTCAATAATTTTACCCTTTTCCATCTTGTTTCTATACACGTATACTGACACACCCGGTCGTATCGCATCATCTGAATCAAGTGGGAGTGATACATCCTCTTCTTCTGTTACAAGCTCGTATGTATATTTCAGGGAATTGGCGGCCCGTATGCTAATTGCCAGGCTGCTGTTATTCATTACTGCGCTGATATATAGCGGCTGGTCATGAGGATTTCTGATGCGCAGGTCCTTCTTTCCATACTTAATTGCTGCATCCAGGCCCAGGGGTACATAGGTAACCGGCTGATAATGCCTGTGACGTTCCACGATGGCACAACCTGCCATAAGCATGGCATTAAAAAGTGTTGATGAAACCTGGCACAATCCTCCACCCGGCTCTATAACAACCTCATCCTGGTATAATACATTACCATTTGCAAACCCATTCGCCGCTGAGCCTTCACCAACGATTCCATTAAAAGAGAGCACTGATCCCGGTTCCAGCACAAAACCATCAAGCCTGTCACAGGCTATCGCAATATTTTTTTTCACTTCCGGGGTCTGGTCGTTCACTGACGTAGAGAAGTTTGCCACCACCTTCAATCCAGGCATAGCATATACGGGCAGGCATAGATACCCAGCCAGGAGAATTGAAGGAATAAATCGTGTTTTCTTCATTAGAATTCACCACCTGAGTAATATCATAAGAATTACACCGGCCTTATAGTGGAAAGTACTTTACGTGTACTCCAGTAATTGGTCAAATACTATTTAGCGTTAATGTGTTGACCCCCTCATTAATCAGGGTATATTATTACATGATTTCAATTATCTTACCGGGGCTTAAAATGATAAAATGGGACATCAAGGAACGCAGGGAACTCTTTAACAGGCGGATATTCTCCATCGACGACCTGCGTTGCTATCATCCTGGAAAAGATGTAACGCATGATTTCTATGTTCTGAACAATCCTGACTGGATCAATATCGTAGTTCTTACCCGCGATGACAGGCTGGTTCTTGTAAAACAGCACCGGCTTGGTACCGATGAGATAACAATTGAAACCGTAGCCGGGCTTATGAATGATGGAGAATTACCTGAAATATCCGCACAAAGAGAATTACTTGAAGAAACAGGTTACCAGGCAGGCCAAATGATCCTTATGAAAAAGCTTTCTGCCAATCCCGCCATCATGTCAAACTACATACACTTCTATCTTGCGCTGAATTCAAATAAAATCGCTGACCAGTCGCTTGACATTGCCGAAGATATCGAGGTTATTACCGTTTCTCAATATGAAGCACTTCAAATGATATCAAATGGCACCATCAATCATACTATCATCGTTACAGCATTAAGTCTTTTCTTCCTGTCACCATACTCACACATACCATCGGGAAAACTAAGGGATCTCTATTCATGTTCACACAGAGGTTAACAATCTATCTTTTCTTCATCAGTTTTCTTCTATCTACAGGTATCCTCTCTGCTGCCGACTACAGGTGCATTGTTTCATATCATCCCCTCCCCTTTTATTACAGCCAGTGGTCAATCGAGATATACAGGGAAAATGACAACTATTATATCGCTTCAAACAATATTCCTGATCTTAAACGCAGGGCATCACTCCCCCGTGAGGCATACCTTGATTTTATTAAGAAAATGAACAAAAAGGGAATATGGCGTCTCAATGACTACTACCAACCCGGCTCAGAAAACCCGTATTATCTTGTTTCGGTCACCGATAAAGAATTCTCCAATACCTTCAGGATCGAGGATAATACTTCATATCCTGGTTCGAAATATCATTACAGGGAGATCGTACGGTTATTTCAGAATTATGCTGAAATCTTTCTTGAAAAATAATCCCCGTAACGAAGGAGTACAGTAAAAATCGAATTGACAAAACGCCGCCATGTTTAGTAATATAAACAAAATAATAATGTGTGCATTTCTGTTCCTACGCAGAATCCGCAATAAAATTAAATAAACCCCGGAGGTTATATATGTTAAAGAGAATTTTTATTCTTTCTCTTTGTTGTTTCATTGCACTGGCTTTTTCCACTGTATCATTTTCACAGGAAGAGCCTGCAGAAACAGAAGAAACGATGGAGGACACAGCCGAAACTCCTGATACAGAAAGTCCTGAATCAGACGAGCTTAGTAAAGATGAAGTCATAGCAACCGATGCTGAAAAGGCAGCTTCACATTTTGATGGACTAAATCATTATGTTAATTCAAGAGTCAAGTTTGAACTTTCTGTAAAGGACAATCTTCTTGCTGACAAGGTTATGTATAAGATTAATGATGAAGAAGAGAAGGTCTACGAATCTCCCTTCCAGCTCACAGAAGAAGGCAAGCATAACATCAGCTATTACGGTGTTGACCGGGTTGGTAACACTGAAGACATGAAATACTTCAAGGTTGTGGTTGACAACACCGCACCTGAAGTATCAGTCACTGCCTCGCAGCCTGTTGTGAAATCAGGTGATAAGTATTACGCATCACAGGAATTTTCTTTTTCCGTTGACGCAAAAGATAATGCTTCAGGCGTAAAACAGGTTGAGTATTCATTTGATGGAAACAACTACACCGAGTATGTAGCCCCATTCACGTTTGACTCAACCGGCGATTCATCCTTAAAGTTAAAAGCTAAGGATAACGTACTCAATACTACAGAAAAATACTCTCTTAAAGTATTGGACGAAAACGGTAACCTTCAAGAACTTGAAGGTGATTCGGTTTCTTTTTATGTTGACAATACCCCACCAACTGTTGAAATCAAGGCTGATAAAGAATTCATAGACAAAGACGGCAAGAAAGTTGCTTCCGTAGATTACACATATGAAGTAACAGCAAATGACACCGAATCAGGTGTTGCCGATCTTTTGATCAGGCTTGACGGGAAGGGAAACTTTGTGAAATATACCGAACCAATTCAGTTTTCTAAGAACGGTGAACACCTGATTGAAGCCAAGTCTGTTGACAAGGTTGGAAACGCATCAGGTGTTAAACTCCTTTCTGTATATGTTGACGTTATTCCTCCTGAGACTAAGATCAGGACAGTTGACTAATAAACCACTGGATAAACCACTGGATTTAATGAATATTTTATATGGTGAGCGTATTTACGCTCACCATATTTATTATTATGGGTATTACAGGAGCAGTTAATGGACATACAAATGAGGGAAAAGAAAAAAAGTCTAATTTTTGACATCAATGAAGATATTAACAGAGAAAACGCTGAAGAACTGGAAGCATTCATCAATAAAAACATCTCAAGTGGGAAAAACGTAGTAATAAACCTGGAAAAAGTCACCTACATAAACAGTTTTACGCTTGGCACATTTATTAAGATACAAAATGATCTTAAAGAAAAAGAAACCTCACTTTATTTTCTTCATGTTAATCCATCAATAAAAGCTCTTTTCAAAGTTTCAGGAGTTCTGCAGTATTTTTCACTTATCGATGATGAAAAGGATATTAAATAATCAAAAAAGAATGTTCGATTCTTTCTTCTCACGTTCATACAGGTATTTTTCATAATAAATGCGTGCTTTAATACTTCTACCTGTTTCTTCATATGCTACACCAATATTATACAATGCTTCAACCATTGAAGGGTCCAATTTCACCGCATTCATGAAAGCTTGAACTGCTGCATTATATCTTTTATCAAAAAGGTATGCCATACCGAGATAAAAAAAGGAAGGAGCAAAACGCCTGTCATAATCTACAGCTTTTTGAAGATGGGTTACGGCTTCATTGATGTTTCCAGTGTAAAGAAAGGCTTTACCAAGCCCGTAATGTGCCAGCGTGAAATAGGAATTCCTTTCCAGTGATTTTTTAAAAAAATTAATCGCCTCTTTCAGGTCCCCTTTTACCGCCTCGCTGGCACCCTTATTGTAATACCA
The DNA here is from genome assembly GCA_964486725.1 of uncultured Leptospiraceae bacterium. Taxonomy (GTDB): domain Bacteria; phylum Spirochaetota; class UBA4802; order UBA4802; family UB4802; genus M55B154. The sequence goes on along the minus strand of CAZAOK010000001.1, from coordinate 63,926 downwards.
TGACGCGTTCTTATTTTCACCCTCCCCGTAGCTAACAAAAATACACAGGATACAAAAAACACAAATGACCGGAAATATTTTACGCATCTGGAAGCATTTTCTTAAGGTTTTCGAAAAGAAACTCATCTATACCCTTCTGGTAAAATACATACACAACAAATACTATCCATAAAACCAGTGTAAGTATGCACATGAACTTCAGAAGCCTTTCAGCACCGAGATCACTTGACTTGTAGAAAATAATAATAAGGGCAAGCGGCCAGAGAAAAAACAGGTTCATGAAAATAAGGGTTATAAACTCCTTTAGAAACCTCATTGTTACATCAAAATAAGCCCCGGTAAATAACTCATAACCAGTCATTATTTCCCTGTAAAAAAACCATATATAAAATGCATATATAACCGTAGCGATAATTTTCCAGAATATCTCGATTCGGGGCCTGAACCACAGGAAGAGTATGGTAAATCCCCAGATTGAGATAAATAAAAATATTGATGTTTCCAGAAGTGTTTTCTCCATAATTTAACTCAACATAACTAAAATATTCACACCAGTTGCTCTATATCAATTTATTACTGTGATAAGCGAAAAAAATCAATCCATTTTCTGTATAATTTCTGGCCCTGTCTTTCTTACCTTTACATATCGTCATTCTTTAGTTTGCAAATGACTCCTATTTTCTGTTGACATTCGTATTAAATCTATTCAAATATTTGGAACCGCCCGCTTCGCTCAATGAACGCAGATTAACGCGGATGATTTTTTATAGTTGTATCATGAAAACTGAACTTGTGTTCGCACTGCCACACGGCGGCACAGCAAGTTGGTCAATACATGTTAGTATCGCTTTTTACACCAGGCAACCTAAGAGCTGTTCCGGCCGAAGTGCCGGAATGACAAGGGAGCAAAACTGTAACGATCTGATGAGATTGAACGAATAGAAAACCCTGACAATACAAAGTGGTAAAAAATGAGAGCACATACTATTGGAATCATAATCCTGATATGCGGCCTGGCCGCATGCGCAACAACTGAAAAGGAAGTCTACAACCAATCTACATCCGGGATACTTTTCGTTGTTCCCCATGGCCTTGAACAATACAGGGAAACAATAATTAAAAAATGTCAAATGCCCCTGAAAGAAAAAGCACTGAAAGCCCATCGAGAAATTAAAATTGTAATTTATTCATATTCTTCCGGCATTGAAAGATTCAGCATCGACATGGAAACATCAAGTGGCAGTATTCAACAAACAAGGGAGAAGGGATATCTATCGGTTCTTGTAATAATAAAACCGGTGAACAAGGCAAAATACATTCATTTCATAAACATCCAGGGGGATAACATGAATGATCTTGCCCTCAAGTTATCAAAACGTCTATGTACACTAATCAAGTAGTACGTGATTAGACAAGCTTAATGGTCACTTACCCGTAAGAAGTAAATACGCGAGGTGTACCGCCTTAACCATGCTTGAATATCCTGCCAGGTTTTTTCCCGCAATATCAAATGCTGTTCCATGATCAACAGAAGTTCTTACAATTGAGAGTCCCAGTGTCACATTAACTCCATCCTCAAAGGCCAGAACCTTGAATGGTATCAATCCCTGGTCATGATACATTGCCACTACACAATCATACTGTTCCCATTTTGCAGGCATAAACAATGTATCTGCCGCGTACGGACCCGAAATATGCATACCCATTTGTTTCAATTTCTCAACCATGGTTACCGTTACAGTTGTGTCAAATTCACCAATTGCGCCCCCATCACCACAGTGTGGATCAAGACCACATATAGCCATACGTGCAGGTCTTCCTTCAATTTTTGAAATTGCATGGTAACCGGTTTCGATCACATGCTGAATCTTTGCACTGGTAACTTCATCTTTCACGCGTGAAACTGGTATGTGTGTGGTTACAAGTAGTACCCTGTATTTCGGAGAAAACATTAGCATGGATGGATTATCTTCACCAATATAGTTTGCAATATATTCAGTATGCCCGGTAAATGGGACACCACTTCTTTCGATCAGGGATTTGCTTACCGGTCCCGTTACCATGCAGTTGATTATCCCTCTTTTCCATAAATCCAGGGCAATATCCACGTATCGCAGTGATTCTCGACCAGTATTTTCATTTCCCCTGCCTGGAACAGGCAGCTCCCCTGAGAAGGGCACATCGCAGATAACGTGAGAATCTGTATTATTTAGTTGTGTATGCAGGTTTTCCGGGTCGGTTATAGTATATGTATCAAGCTTATCAGGATTATACAGCTTCAATACTTCGAATGATCCAATCAACACGGGAATAAAAGGCAGGCTTGATTCTTTCAGTTTAGCAAAGGTTTTTAATGCTATTTCAGGACCCACACCCGCCGGATCCCCCATGGTGACACCAATTACTTGTTTATGATTCCGCAAGGAACTCCTCTGGTACAAGCTTGTTCTTCTCGTATTCGGCGTCAATGAGATCTTTCGCCGAAGATTTCAGATCATTGGCAATAGTACATCGACCTTCCAGTATAACACCATTTTGTATTATGAGTTCAGGAGTTTTAATATCACCCAGTATTTTCGCGGTGGGCATAAGAAGAACCCTGTTTGACGCATTAATATTGCCTATCACCATGCCTTCAATTATGACTGAAACAGCATTAATATTTGTTCTGATTTTCCCATTCGATCCAATATAGAGTTGATCTGCCTGCAGGTATTTCCCCTCAAATCTACCATCAATTCTCAAGGAACCGTTTATGAGGAACCTTCCGGTAAAATATGAACTTTCGCCTATTACGTTATTTGCTACATCTCCACCGGTTTTCGCTAATGCCATTTTTTAACACCTTGTCGCTTATAAAATTCATCATTCTTCGACACTATATAGTATTGAATCTGAAGCTTGTCAAATCAATTCTATGATTCTTTCAGGATATTATTTATAATTTTTTATATCCGGAACCACTATTACCTGTGTTGCTTCATCAACAAACCCTTTCATGTATTTCAGCGCGTCAAGCACGTTCCACCCATCAAAGGTTCTGTACTTCTCATAATCAGAATACACAATAACTTCATCAGAATTAAGAACCATCGTGCCGCCAAATTCACTGTCAGCAATGACCTCTGTAATAAAATCCTTAACCGCACTGAAAAAAGCATGGATCTCGATAAGAAATATTCTACCCTGCTTCACCCGCATTAGATTCAACTGGCTAATGTATTCTCCTGATTTTGTCCTTTCAAGATCATCAAGGGTCTGGTAAAATATCTTAAAAGCCCTGTTGCATTCATCAAGTTTCCGATACAGAACGTCCCTTTCGGCTGAATTTGAAAAATCAAGTTTGGAATGCTGATCTGAAATTACACCCCATATCCTGTCTTCAAAATATTTCATTAAACTTGCTGCGATATTTATTTCTTCGTCATCTCTGTAAGGTGATATTTTCTCTACCGGTACAACCTTGATATACTTGTAGCCATTCAGCATCTCTTCCCTTGAAGGCTCTGCCAGGAGGTCATCAGTAGCGATTGCTTCTTCAAGATCTTTAACAGATACATCCGGATACATATCTTTTAACATGTTGCGTAATGATTCCATGTCTTTTTTTACCCGCGCACGCTGTGACGGGTCCCTTGATGTTTTCATAACACCTTCAAGGGCCTTTATTGATTTAACGATCTGCCTGGCTTTCTTCTTTTTCTCATCCATTGTTGATTATATAGCTCCAGCATTATAACTGAATTATTCCGCTCACGCATAAGGTTATGATATTTTGAAAATAATGCAAGCCAAAAACAAAACGCATAGTTATAAAAACTTGAATGAATTATGTCTCAATAAAACATAATCATTCATTAATACACAAGTTTTTCCGATAGTAAATATATAACTATGAACTTTCACATAACATACAAAGTATAATGGTTAAACAGTTTTTTACATTACATATAATTTCTATTGCTGTCGCCTTGATCATGGGAGCATGGTCAACTGCATGGTCTGAAAATGTACTACCTGTATTATCCTCACTTGAACGTAACAGTTCTGAGTTAAAAAGCATTCGACATGACATTCGAACTGCACTATATGTAATAAAGAGTGGACGAAGTGTTGACCAGCTGCCTCAATTAAGGTTTTTTAAATACAGGGTAAAAAAAGAAGATACCTTCTGGACTATCCTGGCAAAGACCTCCCTGGATATGGATACCCTTATAACTTCCAACAATCTCGCAACTCCACGGGATATAGCCAGTGGAATGACTATATATATACCCAACATGCGTGGTATTATTTATCAAAAGAAAAACAGTGAATCCCTTGCCGAAATATCCCGTAAGTTCAAAGGTTCTCCCAAAATTCTAAAAAGTGTTAATAAGATGGACAATGATGTCAAGCCGGTCATCTTTATTCCATGTGGTAAACTTTCCAGTCTTGAACGTTCATTATTTCTTGGTACTGCATTTGCTTCACCTGTTAATAAAGGAAGAAAAACATCTGGATTTGGCGTAAGAAGAGATCCCATTCAGCATGATAAAAGATTTCATAGTGGAATTGATATTGCCTGTCCAATCGGAACACGTATAAGTGCTGCAAGAAACGGTAAAGTTATTTTTTCAGGGTACAGCGGTGGTTACGGGAAACTGGTCATCATCAAGCATAGCCGCAATTATTGTACTTATTATGGTCACCTGAATAAAATCCTGGTGAAAAAGGGTGACACTGTTGCAACCGGTCAAAAGATCGCTATTTCAGGAAACACCGGAAGAACTACCGGGCCTCACCTTCACTTCGAAGTAAGAAAATACGAAAAGCCAATTGATCCCGGATTATTACTTAACAGGTAATCTATAATAATTGTAATTACTCAGCTGTAATATTGAATAATCAAAATTATTATAAAATGAATAACAATTCAGCATCTCCCCCCGCCTTCGGCGGGGGGAGATGCTCCAATTCCTTTTCATTATGAAACAAATGATGGATATTTTTAGTCATAGCTGAGTAGTTACAAATAATTAATCAATTGCGTCAAGAAGAGAATACAGATTATCACCATCCTCTGGGAATTCAGCCATAAGAAATGTTATCAACAATTGCAATTCCCTTGTGCTGAAATTCTGTACCATTTCGTTTCTTATCGTGTTGGCCAGTGGAACGGCATATTTTTTATTTTTACCTGGTAAAACCAGCAAGAATTTATTTCTATCGATACGAACGGTAAAATCTGTGTCAGACAGTCTTTGCATTATCGTTGATTCAAGATATCGAAGAAGCTCATCAGTTTTTTGATTTCCGAAAGCATTCATGTACCTTTTAAAATTTTTTATGGAAAAAAGTATTATCGTTACTGGAATTTTTAACTTCGAAGCATTATTTATTTCGCTTTCGATACGCTTATATACCGGAATCACAACATCGATATATTGATCAAACCGGTGCTCCTGAGATTCCATTCCAAGATAGTTCAGCATAAGAAGATTTGATGTTGCACTGATACGTTTGAATATTTTATCCTTGTCAGAATAATCATGTAACTTGAATACTACCATGAAGCCAACAAGATTTTCACCAATTTTCATTGGGAACAACCAGAAAAGCGTCATCTTTTTGATCCTGTTGTCTCCGAAGGCATCTTTAATTGACTTCATCCTGTCAAACTCATCAATTACTGTACTATCAGAAATATCAGCCACAAGGGATGAGAATGAACTATTCTTATTTATGGAAAACTCATCTTCCGCAAGGGACAGCAAATCCTCTTCTTCAACTGTAACTAACTTATATTTATCATAAACATAATCTTCAATAAAAACAGCATAACTCATTACGCCAAGTTCTGAAAGTTCATTCTGCACGGTTTCACGATAATGAGACAATGAAGTATATCTTCTTAACTCATCCTGTAATTCTCTTACATGCGAAAAATAACTTATTTCATTTCTATAATTATCAATATCATTTTCCATCATGGAAATAGTATGAACCTTCTCAAAAGCGATGGCAGCAATTTCTGAAACTGCCCTGATAAAATCTTTTTCTTCGTCAGTGTAATCACCAATTGTTATTTTATCTCCAAGGACTATTGTTCCATATACCTGATCATCATAACGCATGGGGCACACTAAACGAGCATCAATTGAAATAAACTGATAATACTCATCCTGGTATTCCTGATTATTACTAAATTCTTCTATATCAATGATTTCACGTGAAGATACAATTTTGTTCATTATTCCAATGTCACTGCTAAAACTTATTTTTTTATTTTTTATTGTTATACCACGTGATTCGGCAATTTTAAATACTGTTGCGTCATTTGAATCAATTACCAGTATAGAAGATGATGATGCACCTATTTGACCCATTATTGAAAACAGTATTACATCATATAACTCACCAGGCGTTCTTGCTTTTACAATCTCCTTCCCAATTTCATACAGGATAAGAAAATCCTGAAACTTCTTATCTGGTTTCCCGGTATGAGTTGACTCTTCATTGTTATCTTTACTTCCTTCAATCTTTTCATTCGCTTCTTCATTTGTAATTTCAGCGGGATCCGGTACAGTATTCCCTGTTTCTTCAATAAATTCAGGTTCAGGTTCATCTTCAATCCCCAGGGGCCCTTCTTCCATTAATACTTTTTTACCGGCAGTTTCGTTATCATGACTATTCATATCTTTTTTATTCTGAAGAATTTCCTCGTCATGACTTTGCCTTTGCATTTTTAATGTATCCGAAGGTGATCCTTTTTCTTCTGGAAGCGAAAAAATATCATCATCTTCTTGTTCGGATGTTGACTTCTCGAATTCAGTATCAGCAGGTCCCTCAATTCGGTCAATTAATGTATCCTTACCTTTCTTGTTGATTTCCTGTTTAAACTGAAGTGCTTTTTCAAGTAATCCCATTTCTCATATTCCCAGATCTTTTAGTACTTTTACGTACAGGTCAAAATATTCTGAATTCGCAAAATTTTTTATAACATCTTCTGGCAGTTTTTCGAAAAGATTATCCAGGTAAGCCATCAATTTTCTTATATTTTCCTGCTTTTCTACTGGCATCGTATCAACAAAACGGTTAAGATCTTCTTTATTATCAAGAATAACTACCTTGTCGCTTATATCATTGGTTTCTTCTTTCGCCGATACTGGTTTTTCTGTCTTTTCTGAAACTATATCAGCTTTCGGTTCTGTCTTTTTCTCTTTTTTATTTTCAGCTATGATTTCATCATCTTTCGAATAATTCGGATCCATCGTTTTCAATCGTGACACTATATCGTCAACATTTTCTTCAAAAACTACAGCCCCTTCAGATTCTACATCTTCTTCAATACTCTTTTTTTCTCTCTCTGTCAGACTTTGAGGATCAGCGATAAAATAACTAATATCTTTAACTATATCAAAATCTTCTCCTGCCTGATCCATTCCAACCTGCTCAACACCGAACTGATCGGCAACATTAATACTTTCATACTCTTTTTCAAAAATTGAACCCTCAAAAAAATTCAATTCATCTCGAGTTAATCCAAGTAATTCAACAGCGGGTGTAATCCCCTTCTTTTTCTTCTGTTCATAATATTCATCAATCTCATGCAGGTATTTATCGTAATCATCTGCCGTAAATGCGTTATCAATAAATATAACATCATCATCTTTAAATTTAAATTCCTCTTCGAAGTCAATCAGCAAATCTTCAAAAGTTGGAAGAGTACCCCTCATTATGTGAGCTATTTTTTCTTCATCCCTTGTGGCATCAGCCTCTTGCAGTATCTTTGCTTCTCCTTCGATCACATCAATTACACCTGACGATATCCGATCAAGAGAATCTTCTTCAAAAACAGATACAGTTTCCTCATATTTTCGGTCTACCATTTCATCATCAACAATTTTAAATTGATCTGCTAAACGTCCTGTCAATTCAAGCCCATGAGGAATCTTTTCCACTACACCAGCAGGCTCTGCTGGAACATGATACTCCGGTATCTGAACAGATATTTCGTCATGGTCCTTTACCTCATCTACTATACCTGTTTCCTTCAATTCTTCCGGCATTTTTACTTCAGCAGGAATTATATCCTCATTACCTGCTACTGCTACCTCTTCAGTTTCTTCAACCTCTTTTACTTCACCAGGTTCATTAATTTCTTCAACCGGTGTATCATGCAACTCTTCTGTATACTCTGCTTCACTGCTATCTTCCGGAATACCTGTAATAGTTTCATCCGTAACAGGTTTGCCTGTAGCTGTTTCCTGGGTTAATTCATCTTCAACATCAACTTTCCTTCCTTTGTGTTTATCAAAATCATCCGTTTGAACTGATTCTTCTTTAGATGACTCCAGGGCTTTATCCGCGGGTGATTCATTCTTCTCAAGCGGGGTTAATTCAAAATCTTCTAGCTCTTCCACAAGGTCGTCTTCATTCAGAAAGAGAATATTTTCATTTGCTATTTCTTCAGCCTCGTTAAGATCTATGGAATCAAAATTATCAATTTCCATGTTCTCATATAGTTTATTTTTAAATTCTTCAGGAATATCTATGGTTAACCTGTTTTTATCAACTTTTTCTTTAACTTTGTGATCTTCCTGCGCGCTCTCTGTTTTTTGTGACAAGCTTGTATCTGTATATTCATCTTCTTCCAGGCTTGTATCTGGTAAATCTTCAATAATGAATTCATCCCTCTCGTCATCAAAATACATACCTTCAGAGTCACGATCCTCAGTGTGAATAACTGGTATATCACCCTTTTGTTGCTCTTGGGTTTTGTTTTCATTCACTTCATCCTCTGCGACCCGTTGAGTTACATCGGTCATTTCCTGGTTATCGGAAATATCAGAAAATTGATCGATTTCAGAAGTGAGTTCTAAAATATCAACTTCATCATCACTTGAGATTTCCTCAATATAACCATCTGCGATTTCAATATTATTACTGGCCTTTTCTTCAAGATCAGTTATCTCTTCAAAAGTCGCATCAGGCATATCTTCAAGAATGTCTTCGATTTCAATGGGATCCATTTCCTCTGAAATCGAAACTTTCTCCGGAAATTCTGACACTTCTTCCAGTTCTATATCATAAGTATGTTCCTGTTTTTTATCGCCCATAACTTCTATCTCAGCCAAATGTTATGAATTGTATCAATATTAATCAATTATAAAATTCGTTCACAAAGCTAAAGTTCTCTATTTAACAATATATAACTTTTATTTCGATTCATCTACCATAATACCGATCATTTGTATAGATTATCATATCATAAATACTATTTCCTTTTATTTATCGGTAACTAACAACCCTGTAATGAATCTTTAATATCAAAAAAAAAAGGATGTCCGGTGACATCCTTTTTATAATTAATTATCATATTATTCTTTATTTTGAAGCTACTTTTAGCCGAGCCTTCAATTTTCTTAATTCAAGATCAACTTTTATCCTGTCTTCCCATGTCTCTGGCTTCTCTGAAGAGGTCAACTGGGTAATTTGTGATTCTAACTGTTCAACCTGCAGTTCATCTCTTTTTTGCGCAGTTTCAGCCAGAATTATCAAATCATTATTCTTCACCTCGACAAAGCCACCATCCACGAAGAAATAATCAGCTTTATCTCCAGTACGAAGGCGAATTTCACCAGTTCCAAGTTCAGAAATAAGTGGTGCATGGTTAAATAGAAACCCCATTTCTCCATCGAAGGCTTCTACAACCGCAAAATCCACCTGTCCTTCATAGATCAATCTATCTGGAGTCAAAACACTGCAATTCAATTTCATAGCCATAATGAAAACCCTTACTCACCTGAGAGTTTTTTTGCCTTTTCTACTGCTTCTTCAATTGTACCAACCATATAGAAGGCCTGCTCAGGAAGCTCATCATATTCACCCTCAATTAGGCCTTTAAAACTCTTAACAGTTTCTTCAAGTTTTACATATTTACCAGGAAATCCTGTAAACTGTTCGGCAACAAAGAACGGCTGAGAAAGAAAACGTTCAATCTTTCTGGCCCTTTGCACCAGTAGTTTATCTTCCTCGGATAGTTCATCCATACCCAGAATTGCAATAATGTCCTGCAAATCTTTATATCTCTGCAGTATCCTTTTAACTTCCATCGCAACATTATAATGCTCTTCACCCACAATCTCAGGAGCCAAAATTCTCGATGATGACTCAAGTGGATCAACAGCTGGATAAATGCCTTTTTCAGCAATTTGACGTGAAAGTACAGTACTTGCGTCAAGATGTATAAACGCTGTAGCAGGTGCCGGGTCTGTCAAGTCATCAGCTGGGACATATATAGCCTGTACCGAAGTAATTGATCCCTGCTTTGTCGATGTAATTCTCTCCTGCAGCTGACCCATTTCAGTCGCAAGTGTTGGCTGGTAACCAACAGCTGATGGCATTCGTCCCAGCAACGCTGAAACTTCCATACCAGCCTGTGAAAATCTAAATATGTTATCAATGAACAGAAGAACATCTCTTCCTGACATATCCCGGAAGTATTCACATATCGTTAGTGCACTAAGTGCAACCCTCAATCGTGATCCAGGTGGTTCATTCATCTGACCATACACAAGACATGCCTTGTTAATAACACCTGATTCTTTCATTTCAAGCCAGAGGTCATTACCTTCACGGGTTCTCTCTCCTACTCCTGCAAAAACTGAGAAACCACCATGCTGCTGCGCAACATTATTAATAAGTTCCATGATAACAACCGTTTTACCTACACCGGCACCACCGAACAGCCCGGTTTTACCACCTTTAATGTATGGTTCTATAAGATCTATAACCTTTATGCCAGTTTCAAAGATCTCATCCTGCGGCTGCAGGTTTTCAAATTTCGGTGCAGGTCTATGTATGGGCCTGTATTCATCAACTTTCAGTTCTTCGTCCAGTTTATCAACAGGTTCTCCGAGAAGGTTAAAAACCCTTCCCAGTGTTCCTTCACCAACCGGAACAGATATTGGTGCGCCATTATCTTTAATCTTTGCACCACGTTTAATCCCATCAGTCGAACCAAGCGCAACAGCCCTTACCTGGTTTCCACCAAGGTGCATTTGCACTTCACATACAAGGTGCTGTTTCTCACCCATGACCTCGAAATCAATTTCAAGCGCGTTATAAATTTGTGGTAACTCATTTGGAAATTCAGCATCAAGTGTTGATCCTATAACCTGAACGACATTTCCTATATTTTCAGCCATACCTAACTCCTTAATAAAGAATAGATAAAATCATATAGTTCATTGTTGCACTTACTATTCTAATGCTGCAGCTCCACCAACGATTTCTGTGATCTCCGTAGTGATCTTAGCCTGACGAACCCTGTTGTAACTTACTGTCAGGTCACGAATCATTTCGGTAGCAGCATCTGTCGCGTTCTTCATAGCCACCCTGCGGGCGAACTGCTCAGAGAAAGCCGATTCCAGTATACTCAGATAAATCTTCATTTTTACGTATAATGGTAATAATGAAGAGAATATTTTGTATGGATTCGGTTCAAAGATATATTCCACATTAAATTCTTCTGCCGTCTCTTCAATATTCCCGGTTTCGGGTTTTAATGGAAGAAGCCGTTCAGTTGTGGCTGCCTGCGTAGCTTTACTGATAATGTGAGTATACGAGATATACACCTCATCAACTTCACCGGTAACAAACAGATTAATGAGCTCGTTGCCAAGATCTGCCGCGTCGCTAAAGGAAAAATCATCTTCCATATTGTCAGAATATTTGTACATTGTTTCACCAACAAATTTCAAATAGCTGTTTGCCTTTTTGCCGATAACATACAACAATACTTCTTTACCCTCTTCAATTGTAAGCTGATTTTTTATCTCCAACGCCTTGTCGATAACGTTTGTATTATACCCCCCACACAAACCCCTGTTTCCAGCAATAAGAAGTACGAGAATTCTGCTTGGATTCGGACGTTCCTGCAATAGCGGATCGAATACATCTTCAACGCCAGTTTGCCTCAGGTTCTCGATTATCTTATTTAACTTGTTGTTATATGGCATGGACCGTAAAAGCCTGTTCTGCATCTTCTTCATCTTCGAAGTGGATACCATCTCCATGGTCCTGGTAATCTTCTGGGTACTTTTTACCGACTGTATCCTTTTTTTAATATCACGTTGTGTAGCCACTGTTACAACCCTCGTTTAGTATTGGATAACTTCGTAACCCTTGTACCATCAGGCACTTGCGCCGGCCGTACTTTTCCTTGATAAGAAATCCTGTACATAATCAGCAGTAACCTTGCTGAACGTTTCTTCATTTTTCATAACACCTGATGAAGATATTTCTTCAAGCAGATCACTGTGTGAATCTCTCATAAATTTTAGAAATTCAGCTTCAAACTCTTTAATATCTTCAACAGCTACCTTATCAAGAAAACCCTGGGTACCTGCGTAAATTATGGCAACCTGTTCTGCTACCGGCATGGGTTCATATTGTTTCTGCTTGAGGATCTCGTAAAGCCTTTCACCCCTGTCAAGCTGCTTCTGTGTTGACGCGTCAAGTTCAGTACCAAGCTGTGCAAACGCTTCAAGCTCCCTGTACTGTGCCAGGTCAAGTCGTAGAGATCCGGCAAACTTTTTCATGGCTTTTATCTGGGCGTTCCCCCCAACCCGGGAAACTGATATACCAACATCAACAGCAGGACGTAAACCCGATGCAAAAAGGTTCGGCTGCAGATATATCTGACCATCAGTAATAGAAATAACGTTGGTGGGGATATACGCTGAAACTTCGCCTTCCTGGGTTTCAATAATAGGCAATGCGGTCAAAGAACCCGCGCCAAGATCATCTGACATCTTACATGCACGCTCAAGCAGTCTTGAATGGCAATAAAAAATATCACCGGGATATGCTTCACGTCCTGGAGGACGTCGCATAAGAAGTGAGAGCTCCCTGTACGAGTTTGCCTGTTTTGAAAGGTCATCATACACACAGAGCGCATGCCCATGTTTCTCAAACATGAAGTATTCACCCATTGCACAACCCGCGTAAGGTGCAATATACTGAAGTGGAGCCGGATCTGATGCATTAGCCGCCACAACTATGGTATAATCCATTGCACCATGCTGCTCAAGTTTTTCAACAACACCAGCAACGGTTGATGCTTTTTGTCCTATGGCAACGTAAATACATATTACATCAGTATTTTTCTGATTTATTATGGCATCGACAGCAATCGCGGTTTTACCGGTTTTCCTGTCACCAATAATTAGCTCCCTCTGGCCCCTTCCAATAGGAGTCATCGCGTCAATAGACTTTAGACCTGACTGGAGAGGTTCTTTTACAGGCTGCCTGTCGGCAATGCCCGGTGCAATGATCTCAACTGGACGCATCTTATCGCTATTTATCGGCCCCTTTCCGTCAACGGGTACTCCAAGAGGATTAACTACCCGTCCGAGAAGCTCTTCACCAACAGGAACTGCGAGAACCCTGTTAAGTCTTTTAACTGTATGACCTTCTTCAATTGTCAGGAAATCACCAAGAATAACCGCACCGATTGTATTTTCTTCAAGGTTAAACACCAGGCCATGAGCACCATTCTCAAATTCGAGCATTTCACCAGCCATGGCATTTTCAAGACCATAGAGGCGCGCTATACCATCACCAACCTCGATAACAGTACCGGTTTCGCTGACATCCAGCTCCGATTTATATCCTTCAATCTCCTGCCTTATGATTGACTTGATTTCTTCTGTTTTAATCTTCATAAGCCACTTCACTCCTGACTTTACTATTTATAAGTTTTTCCCTCATGTTCTTCAAATCCTTTACAAGGGATCCATCTATAACAAGATCATCAATCTTTATTACAATACCACCCAGAATTGACTCATCCACGATCTCATCAATAATAATGCTTTTGTTAAGCTTCTCTTCTATTGTCTTGACAATTTTATTCTTTAAGTTATCATCAAGCCTGGTGCTTGTGATAATACTTACACGCTGCCTGTTATTGATATCATCTATAAGATCCACCATCGAATCGTATATGGAAGGGATCTCGTCCTGCCGATTATTATCAATTAAGATTTTTAAAAAATTCACAATAATTTCAGATAGCTCACCGGAAAATACTTTGTCAACAAATGCCTTCTTGGATTCACCGGATATTCCAGGGGAGTTAAGGTACAACATTAAATCTTTATCACTTTTGGCAAGTTCGGCCACAAATGATATTTCCTCTTCTACCATGGACACAATGCCCTTTTCCTGGGCAAGATCCAGCAATGCACCCGCATAGACATTACTTACTTCACTAGATGCCACTTTACTATCCCTTTTTCGATAAAGTGTTTATTAAAGGACAGTTCAGGTTTACTGAACTGTCCTTAGTTTTTCCAATGCTTCTTCAACAAGGGCTTTTTGATCATCAGGATTTAGGTTTTTAGAAATCACTTTCGAAGCAATCTCAGTTGTTAATGTTACAACTTCAGCCTGAATCTCAGTTAACGCCTTATCTTTGGCCAGGGTGATCTCTTTCCTGGCCCGTTCTACCATATCTTTAGCTTCCTGATTCGCTTTCTCAACTATGGAATTCTTCAGCTTCTCCGCGTCGTTCTTTCCATCCGCAATCACCTGCTGCGCGTCATCTCTCGCTTTGTCCATCATCTGCCGGTGCTCTTCAAAAAGCTTTTCAGCTTCAAGGCGAGATTTTTCGGCAGCTTCGATGTCACCACGAATTTTTTCTGATCGCGCATCAAGAGCTTCTACTATCGGCTTCCACGCGGCTTTCCACAGAATCAGCAAGAGTACAATAAAGGTAATAATGGTCCACAAAAGTAAACCAGGATCAACCTTAAGTAAGCCTTCTTTCAAAACTTCCATAGTGAACTACCTGTCCATTAAAATTATTATTCTGCCTGCTCAGCTGTCGGCTGCTCAACTTCCTGAGTTGGGTTTTCAATTGGAGCTTTAGTCGCCAGCATAAACGTAACAACGAGAGCGAAGAAAGTAAAACCCTCGATCAGAGCAGCAGCAATAATCATCGCTGTTCTCAGGTCACCACTAAGTTCAGGCTGTCGCGCCATACCCTCAAGTGCGCCAGTTGCAAGCTTACCGATACCGAGAGCTGCACCAAAAACTATCAAGCCAGCTCCGAAACCTGCTGCCAGGTAAGAAAGGCCTAAGTATTCCATTGACTCCTCCTACGTATTTGTAATAAATAATTTAGTCACGTAATCGTGTACATTTGTACAACAGTACTTCTCTATTGAAAAGACTCAGCCTAATGCGAATGCATCGAGTCTCCAATAAACATAGCTGATAGAACGGCAAATATGTATGCCTGGATAAAGGATACAAGAAGCTCGAGAAGGTATATCATAAGAGAACCCGCAACCGAACCGATCCCTACCCAGTAATTCTGAAACATCATAACAAGATATATAAATATTATGATTACAACGTGCCCTGCTGTCATGTTGGCAAAAAGACGAACAGTCAACGCAAATGGCTTAATCAATAAACCAATCAATTCAATCGGGAACATAAGCGGTATAACAAATCCGGGAACACCCTTTGGGACAAGTCCTTTCCAGTATCCAATTGGCCCTTGTTTAATCATACCTATAAACAACATCCCAAGCAAGGTGAGAATAGACAGCCCGGCTGTTACCGCAAGGTTGCCAGTTGCTGTTGACATCCCCGGCATCTGGCCCAGAAGATTCGCGAAGAGGACGAAGAAAAAGATACTTAAAAAATAGGGCATTGCTTTCTTGACATAATGATGATCAAAATTTGGCTCAACGATCTCATCATGCACAAACCCGATAAGAACCTCCCAGAGATTCACCCACCGTGATTTTGAACCATATGCGTTTTTCTTGATTTTTCTTGCGATTGGAATGAAAACTATAATACAAAGAACTGATACGACCCACATCATGAGAACCATCTTTGTAATTCTCATGTCAAAAATTCCGAAAAGCTTCTCGCTGAGATATAACTCGTTTATTCGACCAATAAAGCCGTCATGCAACACGTGATCCATAAGGTGATGTAAAACTATATCATACATCGACTCTTTCTCACCATGACCGCCGCCTGAACTAATAAATGTCTGGAATCCCTGTAGAAGATGAATCATAGCCCGGTTCACCTCGTCATTATTATATAAAGAAGCAATGCCAGTAAAACTTACATCCACTTCCTTCTATCATTTTTTCCAGCCTGGTCTTCCTGATCGTCCCCTGAACTTTTCTTAAGCATCCTGTCCAGTTCAGAAAGACTTTTCATAAGGTTATAAAACCCGACTCCCATTCCTGTCACAGTACCCAGCAAAACAAACCAGGGACTTGACCCATATCGTTCATCCAGCCAGTGCCCTCCAAAAAGAAAAAGCAGAAGGATCGCGGCAAGCTGTATGCCGATAGTTGAATACGCGAGTATAAGTCTCGAATAATTTTTCTTTGCCAAGAGACTGTATCACATCCTCAGATTCGAATTCCATACAAACACGATAAGGTTTTTTGTCAACAAAATAAGTGCGCAATTTTTTAAAAAAATTTTTGGCTTCATTGAAAACATGCTATATTAATCTAGTTTATGTATATATTAATTGTCATTAAATTATTTGTAGATATACACATCTTTTTATTATCATTATATATTTAATCTCATACACTATAATTTATACATTAAAATTTACCCCTCCAGCAAACATCTTCCGTTTCTTTGTTTCGTCTAACCCGCGATAATTAATTCTCCTGGTTATTAAGTGGATCAGTCAAGTTGTCGATATTAATTGTGCAGATGACAATCTACTCAAAAATATGTTTCCAGGGTGTATAATGAAACTATCAGTAAAACTTGTGGCGCAAAACAATGAATTTATCGCGAACTGTCCCGAACTTGATATCAGCTGCTACGGGGCTGACAGGGGTGAAGCTATTCGACGGATACACAATGTACTTTTCTTCTATATACAATCCGCAAAAGAACTTGGTCTTGAAATAGAATCATTTGACTCCATCTCAATTGAAGGCGAGCAAAAATCAATAGTTGATGAAGATGGATTTCTGCCCGCCATTCCCAATGTTCATTAGTAATTCTTATCTAAACCTGGAGGCTATTCCCCTTCCAGTTCTGATTCATTTATTGTTAACTTGTATTCTTCAAGTACCTTCTCTCTCCACTTCCTGATATTTTCTGCCTGCTTTTTCCTTTTTATCAGGCTTTCTATCCTGCCCTTCACCTTTGAAAAAGGTTCTATCTTCTTTGTTCTTTTCCCATTGTTTGTTACTATTGTGTAATAGCGCTCATTTTTATTATTGTTGTACTCGGCCATCATTTCTTTCGGGGTAACCGTAACCCCCTTTGACCCTATATGATTCATGTACTCTCTTGCCAGTAATAAATCCTGACGATTCTTTACATTTTCAATATAATCCGGATCATCTGCGATACCATTCTTCACTGCTTCACGTTTCAACAACTCAAACTTGAAGGTATTATTTGCTATGGCAACTTTCATCTCACCAGTAGCATCAATTCTCTCTTTTCCGGCACGCTGCAACCTTTGTTTAAAACGCTTGTTATACATTTCGATACGTTTTTCCAGATCTGCGACGGTAAATACTTTTTCTCCTACCTTGAAAACAACAGCATCCTTTTTCCTGCTTGTTACATTTTTTTCATTAAATTCAACATCATCTTTGTTTGTCAGATCATCAAGATACTTTTGCGCTGTTTTTCTATACAGACGATTTTTCAACCGTTTCACCTGTACCTTGTCATCAATTATATCATCAATGTTTTCCGGTGTAATAACATCCTTTTCATCCACCTTGATAATATATATCCCCTTGGCGGTAACCACTGGTTCTTTTGTAAATTGTTCTTCTTTAAGTTTAAACGCGGAATCAGCATATTCCGGTAATAACATGTCCCTGACAACGTATCCGATATCACCACCTTTTTTCTTTGAAAAATCGTCCGAATATTTTTCTGCAAGTTTTTTAAAGTCGCCACCCTTTTCAAGCTCTTCAATTATCATTCCAGCTTTTTCTTTAACCCTGGATAATGCCTGCGCAAGCTCCTTCCCTGCCAGGGGTATTCGTTTCCCGTTTTGTATTTTAAAATCACGCACTTTCAGAAATATGTGCCGTATTTTCATTGTGGGCTCTTTAAAATCAGCTTTATCTTTTATCTCTTTCTCATACAGCAGTTTCATCAATTGTGACTCTGTAGCCATTTCTGCCACAGCCTGGAAATCAGGTGATGCGTCAAACCCTTCGTTTTTTGCTTTTTCGATGGCGATTTTTTCAATTGCCATCATGGTCAGCTTATCCTTCTGCTGTTTTTTATTCTTAATTATTGATTCCCTGTCCCATCGCTTTGCATCTATCCAGTCATGAAATTCCCCTCTTTTAATAGTACCATTTTCATAGGAAGCAAGGATATCTGAATCACTTTTACACCCTGAAATCAACAGGGCAAAAAGGGCCATCGCCAGTACCGCGTATTGTCTCATGTAACTACTCCTTGGTTTGAAATTTTTTTTATTAATTGCATGGTCACCTATTAATACGTTAATAAATACGTATTTATAAAAATTTTTTTATTTTTTTACCATTATAATTTAAAATATTCGATTTACAGCTACAATTGGTATTTGAAAAAATAATTATGTCAATATGATTTTTTCCAGGTCTTAAAATGACTGTTCCGGTTTTTTTTATCAAATACTATTGACAATTTATATCTACTTTGAAATAATCCATAGTGTACTGTTAGATGTAATAATGCCATGGCAGCAGGTGTGGTACGCAACACATGAAAGACAATCTGTTTTATCAGAACAAACTTAAATGTATTCTCAGCAATGAGTTCACCGGGCAACCGGATGTGGACAATGAAACACTTATAGAATTTGGCTACGATGCGGTTGAACAGGGTGAGTATAGAAGAGCCTTTCAACTTTTCAGCATCGGGTTTAGAATCCAGGGGAACGATCCCGATCTTCTTAATGGAATGGGTATCACACTCTGCGAGATGGGAAAACTGAAATTTTCAAAGAACATACTGCTGGCAGCCGAAAAAAAATATCCAAATCACGCGATTACTCTTGCTAATCTTGCCGGTGTATACTGGGAAGAATGTGATCATGACCGGGCCCTGTATTTTTACACCAGGGCATTGAAATGCGACCCATCACTCATAGAAGTACATTTCAACCTCATCAATCTTTACTATGAAAGGGGTGACCTTTTCATGGCCTATATAGCCTGCCTGAACCTTATTACCATAGATCCCGACAATGATCAGGCCATTGAACTTCGTGACGACATCATATTAAACCTGGGGATCTCGCTATTCTGAAAGGACAGGCTTCAGCTCATCAGTAAGATCGACTTTCCATTCTCCTGATTGATTAACCAGTTCATATGAAACTGTAAAGCCTCTCGCGTTCTCGTTTGGGTGATCTACACATTGCAGGGTAATTTGTGAATTGCCGGGGTTTGTCTTTTCATCGGTGATTACAAATTCAGCATCCGGTGAGTGGTGAGCTGTGATTAGAGCCAGGGGACTTTTTACCCCTGTTTTTTTCTGAATTTTTGTAAGCATTTTTTGAGAACCGGGGGTGAGGTATTTTTCAAGTTGTACAGGTGAATCTTCATGAAGATACCGCATTATAACCCCTTCAGGGTTACCTGCTTTTTTAGAACAAGAGGGGGACATACATACCAGGAAAGAACATACAACCATGAAGAGCAGGATGTTCTTTCCCGGGTCTATTGCGTTGATTCTCATAATATCACTACTCCCAGGATTTCCTGTAAGAGAGACGCTCCTTGAGTGTATAGAAATCACTCCCCTTGGGAACATCCCGAAGCTTTGTTTTCAGCGTGTCTGAGTCGATGAGTTCACTGAATGGTACTGCCTTAAGGTCAAAATTATCTGTTACCGATACCATGATCCCGAATGTATCCTCAGAAAAAAACTTGTACGCGCCATAACCAAGCATGCTTCCAAGAACCACGTCAAAACTTATGGGAGGAGATGACCTGGTCTCGTAGCCTATCTGTTTCGGGGTAACTTTTACTTCAAGCCCGGTCTTCTCCATGTACAGGGTTTTCACTCTTTCTGCCAGTATTCGCGATATTTGTGCTTCACGGTACAGGATATTACCATGTTTGTCAGTTTCAGTAGGTTTCATCTCATCGGGAAGTTTATCCACGATTCCTTCTGATACGGCAATAACCCCGTAGGGCCTTCGATTGTTCTCTCTTGCGATAATCGTGTTTGTTATATCTTCAACGAGCTGGTCAAGATCAAGCGTATCACCGGGGATATCCTCGGCAGCTACCATCATTATAGCCTCGGCGGCAATACCAGCAGCGTAGGTTATCCACCCGGCTTTTCTCCCCATGAGTTCAACTATAAAAAAGCTGTCAGTAGCCTGGGCGTCTGCTTTCAGGTTCAATATGTTTTTCTGGGCGGCATCAACCGCTGTCCAGTAACCAAATGTCCAGGGAATTCCGAAATAATCATTATCGATTGTCTTGGGGATATGTATAATGGGAAAACCCAGTATATGCAGAAAATTAGCTGTTTTGAGGGTATCATCACCACCTATCGAAACCAGTGCCCCTATGTTAAGGTAGTCACATGCATCAATAATATTTTGTAACCTGCTGTTTTTTCCCGTGTCTTTTAACTCTTCCAGGGTATTAATGCCTTTCCCGGGGTTAGCCCGTGAAGTTCTTAAAAATATTCCCCTTTCATTTCGCACCTGGGTTATTTCGTAATTTATTTCTGTATAATGAGTTCCCTTTTTAAGCTTTGGATAGTTGATGTTAAAATCCTGCATAAATTCATAGCCACGGTAGAACCCGATCACCGGCACACCGTGATCGAGAAAATTAAGGGCAGTTGATGATATTACCGTATTGGCACTTGGTGCAGGCCCGCCTGAAAATAGAATTCCCACTTTCTTATGCTTTAACTTCGTTGTCATTTCAATTCACTCCATCTTACACAATAAGTTTAACTGGTAGTATCAATTAGTTTCGGTACTGCACTATATTCCCTTTGTTAACATTTTTGAAGAATTTTTTCGAAAAAAGAACCAATTAGTGCAGGATAAAAATTGTGACCAAAACCTTAACCTATTACACACAAATGGCTGGTTTATAAAAACCAGCCATAATACTTTTATCAAAACTAATTGGAATGTAAATAACAACATTCGTCAAATCAAAAAAAGATTTATCACTTCATTTTTTCAGAATAACAAGTGCGTCGACTGCAACAGGGTTACCTTTTTCTATAACAAGTGGATTTATATCAATTTCCGCTATCTCATCATATTTACTTGAAAGGTTTCCAATTCCAACTATGGCGTGTACCAGTTTTTGTTTATCAACAGGTGGACTTCCCCTGAATTCACCCAGCAGTTTCTGAGTTCTTATTTCGTCAATCATTTCCATGGCATCCACTTCTGTCAATGGTGCCACACGAAATGATACATCCTTCAATGCTTCAGTAAAAATACCGCCAAGACCGAACATCACGCAGGGACCAAACTGGGGGTCCCTTGTCATGCCAATCACAAATTCGCGATTATCACCCTCCACCCATTCCTGCACGATCACCCCGTCAAGATCAACTCCCTTAGATATTATCTCATCATAGGCGTCTGAAACCTCTTCAGGAGTCTTCAATTTAAGCTTCACCATGCCCATCTCGGTTTTATGCGTTAAGGCAGGCGAGCAGCCTTTCAGTGCAACCGGGTATCCTGATGTGGCTGCCATTTGTATCGCTTCATCCCTGCTGGTTGCCAGCCTGTTGCCGGAAACAATAACACCCGCGGTCTCAACAACCCTCTTTGAGTCATACTCTGAAAGCGCCCCTTGTCCTTTCTCCACTGCTGTCTTGATTATTTCACGCATTTTTGTTTCTCCTTTTAGCCAGGTACCGTGAATAGTGATACATCTTCTGAAGACACAGCACGGCCTCTTCAGGCGATCCGTATATAACAAGCTTGTACCTGCTGCCTTTTAACTGGTGAACCATTTCGTCGTACTCGGTTTTGGCAAGGGACACGGGGAGAATGGGTTTCCCGTATTTTTCAGTTATCAGGATAATCTTATCCAGAAAATCCATCTGGTATTGATCAAGATTATCCTTGAACTTCTGGTACTCTTTTTTGCTGAGATTACCCAGGTTCATGGCTGCTTCTGCCGCTCTCAATGCGAATTGTTTTGAACCCACCATCCCGAGTGTAATTATGGCATCAAAGGAATCTGACGCGGCCATATGCTCTATTGACTCCTCGAATAAAACGATATCGGGCTGACCAACAAGGTCAACCGGATTAGCCTTGCTCCAGAAGGGAGGCAGCCGCTTATCCAGTTTTGCCATAACATCAACAGGAAGGGGGGGAATGCTAAGATCCCGTTCCTCACACTCATCGGCGGTAACCACACCCCATCCTCCACCAAGGGTGATTATACCTACCCTGTTTTCAGCCGGCACCGGGAAGCTGTCAAAGGCCGCCGAAAGGGTGAGAAGTTCTGATGGGGTACGGGCTATGACGATACCTGTCTGCTTCATAACACTTTCAAAGATTACATGCGACCCTGACATGGCGCCGGTATGAGACTGGGCCGCCTGGCTTCCGCTTTTCGTTCTGCCCGCCTTGAGCGCGATAACCGGTTTTTTTCGGGTAACACGGGAGGCCACATCCATAAAGCGTTTCCCGTCGTCAATTCCTTCTATATACATCAACACCACGCTGGTGTCCTCGTCATCCATGAAATACTCGAGGTAATCCTCAACCTTTAATACCCCCTCGTTACCCGAGCCCACGAATTTGGCAATGCCGATCTTTTCCTGCTCGGCCCATTCCATTATCTGGTTTCCCAGGTTTCCGCTCTGGGCAACGATGGAGATGCCTCCCCGCACCGGTCGTACAATTGAACCGGTGGCATACAGGCTGCAATGGGTATTGACGATCCCCATGGTATTCGGGCCAACTATGCGCATACCGTTTGCCGCTGCGAATTCTGCAACCTCTTTCTCCAACCGGGCCCCGTCCTCCCCTGTTTCGCTGAACCCTGATGTTACCATCACCACGTTGGTCACCCCGGAATCCCTGCAATCTTCCAGAACCCCCATTACCGTACGGGCCGGAGTAGTGATAAACACGAGGTCTACCCTGTCCTCTATATCTCTTACGGACTTGTATGTTTCCCTGCCAAAGATCATAGATTTAGAAACAGACACCGGGTATACTTTGCCGGTAAATCCACCATCAAGGATGTTGCTCATGATATACGCCCCCCACTTAAAGAGGGTATCACTGGCACCCACTATGGCTATTGAACGGGGACAAAAAAGTGAATGAAGATTCATACAGGCCGACCTCAGTTTTATTTTGTTTTATTGTATTACATGAATGACTCAAGTTAGTGCATGCTCATCATGAATCAAGCAAAAAAACCGGCAGATTTGATTTATCAGTATCCCCTTCTTCGCTGTTGTGATTCCCAGTTCCATGCTGACCTGACTATCTCGTCAATTTCAGGGTACTGTGGATCCCACCCCAGTTCTTCACGTGCCCTGCTGGCCGACGCCACCAGGACGGCGGGATCGCCCGGACGTCGTTCACCCTCTTTCACCGCCAGGTCTTTCCCTGTTACCCTTTTTACCGAATCAATAACTTCTTTTACAGAAAAACCCAGCCCGTTACCGAGATTATACACCCGTGTTTGTGGTGTTTTCATCAGGTTTTCAAGTGCCAGTATGTGTGCCATTGCCAGGTCATTCACGTGTATATAATCACGGATGCATGTACCGTCTTCAGTGTCATAATCAGTGCCGAATATAGTAATGGTGTACTCGGGGTCAAGTACCGCCCGAATAACCAGGGGGATCAGGTGGGTTTCGGGGACATGTCCTTCTCCCATTTGTCCTGAAGGATCTGCCCCCGCGGCGTTGAAATACCGTAAGCTTACCGATTTGAACTGGTCAGATACGTCCAGGTCGCGCAATACTTCTTCTATAAAATACTTTGTTTTACCATAAGGACTTTCGGGATGCAGCCTGCTGTCTTCACTGATCGGCACTTCTTCGGGTGTACCATACACTGCGGCAGACGATGAAAAAATGAATCTTTTCACATCGGCATCAAGCATTGCCCGGAACATGTTGAAAGTTTTCGCCACATTATTGTCATAATACATCAGGGGTTTATTTACTGATTCACCTACCGCGATATACGACGCGAAGTTCATCACGCAGGCTATATCGTGGCTTTTCAACACCTCGCTGACATGCTGATAGTCCCCAATGTCACCCTCGATCACATCAAAGTCCTCCACGAAATCACGAAACCCGGTGGAGAAATTATCATACACAATTGGTATAAAGTTTCTTTTGGCCAGAAGGTGAACAACATGGGAACCGATGTAGCCGGCGCCCCCGGTAACCAGAATTTTTGTCATTGATTATCTCCTTCAATTAATATCCGATCAGCATCAACACTATACCAACCAGCAGCCCTGCTATCAAATTTATAGCTTTCACCAGGAAAAAATCCTTACGCGAATGGGCAAGGAGCGGTATCATGCCATGCCCGTCCTGCACTATAGAGCTTGTGAGCAATATTGATATAGGGATAATACCTTTTGAATACATGGTAACAAAGGCAAGGTGAGGGCCGGATTCGGGTATAATGCCAATCAATCCGGACAAGAATAGAACAAAATACGAGTTGTTTTGAATAAGGGGCTCAAGGTCCATTTGTTCAATCAGTATATGTATGACCAGCAGGGCGCCGAATGTCCACAAAAAGATGCGGGGGACATGACGCTTAACCACGTGTTCCCAGAGATGCTCCTCGAGAAAATGATCAGGCACCGTAGATACAATAAACAGGGCAATGCCGATAGCTACCATAAGCGTGTAGCGTACCCAGTTCCATTTGTCCGGCCCGATAGTTCCGCTCACAACCATGATAATAAGGGCTACTATTACCAGCACAAGTGATGCCCGTGATAATGAAAGATTTTTCCAGTGCTGTAATATCTTCCCTCTCGGGAAACAGTCGCAATGATGGGGTGGATGGATCTGCAGGCCATCACAATCTGAAAGGCATGCTGACTTTCGGGAGGCAAATATTTTATCAACTAAAAAGCCGGTCACCAGCCCAACTGCGGCCGATACCCCCATTATGATGAAGGCAGTTTGCGGAATCATGGCAAACATCACAAATGCTTCATCACCGCTTGTGGCAATCATCGCGGCGACAAGTGCCCCCAGTGATACAACCCGGTGGCTGTACATGGCCACCACCATAAAGGCCCCAAGACAGCCCGGGGTGGCACCAAGCAGTACCGCCAGCAGGTATTGCCCCCATGGTTTTTCCGCCATCCGCTGCTGCCATGTGCCACTTGTTATGACGTTGATATACTCGATCATGAGCATCATCACGAACACGAATGATGTAATCATGAGAGCGTGTAAGAGTACGTGCGTTAATTCATTCATTGTAATTCACCCGGATTTTTTTATTACAATCTTAATTTGAATGTATACTATATACCATGTTTATTTTCTCAAACAAGAACAAAATTGGAAGTAATTACTCAACTGTCATTTTAGAATAATCAAAAGTAACAACTCAGCTGTCATGATTAATTGATTAAATAACGTAAAATGAATAAAAATATGATGGTTCCCCCGCCGAAGGCGGGGGAACCATCTCTATATCTGTTCTTATATAAAAAATGATTTTTATTCTTATTATAGCTGAGTAGTAACAATCAAAATTATTCTAAAATGAAGAATAATCCAGCATCTCCCCCGCCTTTGGCGGGAGATGCTCAAATTCCTTTTCATATATGAAGTAAATGATCAATATTTTAATCATAGCTGAGTAGTCACAATTGGAATTGTTTTATTATCTCTGAAAAGTTGTTAATTTCTTGACACTTCCGGATATGGGGGCATATCTTACTATATCATATGATTACTTTGAATTTTAAATGATCAGGCCATGGAAAAATGAAGATATCAAAGCACCTTGCGATATTAATAACTACCCTGATTGCCATTTGCTCATTCACAACCTGTAGTGATGAGGGAAGCAGTATAAAACTCCTGGTAATTGTTCATTCAAAAGGATTCAGCGGCTACTATCTTAAAAATGGTGACGAAATAAAACATTTCGGGATTGAGGATGGTGAACTTGATACATTCGAAATTGGACAGTATGAAGAAGAAATAGAGGATGTAGATTACCTTGAAATCAGTGTTACCACTAATATTGGTGCAACATCTGCCAGTATTAAAATTTACAAGGATAACAATAAGATGAAGGAAGAATCAATTACAGGTCTTGATACTGGAATGTCACATACTTTAACTATGGACTACGAGTACGGTGAAGGCGAAGAAGAAGAAGAATAAGTACTAATCCAGATTCTCATGGAGACAATCGATGCTGAACTTTGAAATTCAGGACGCCACCCGCGAACTTGCGATTGCCCGGGCACTGAAAACATATGAACCGCCATTTCAAATTATTGACAATTACCGTCTTATCGATAATGGGATAGACCCCGAAGCAACGGTACAGATAGAGGCAAACGGACGGGAAATTCACGAAGCGTCAACCGGTAACGGCCCCGTGGACGCGCTTGCCAAGGTGCTGAAAAAAGGCCTTATACCCCTGTTCCCGGAAATCGAGAGTGTGGCGCTGGTAGATTATCGTGCCAACATAATGGACGCGAAAAGGGGCACCAGCACCGAGGTTGAAGTAACCATTCTATTCACCAACGGCAATGATGTATGGAAGGTTTACGCGGTTTCTGAAAACATTAACGCGGCTTCTTTCCATGTACTTGTTGACGGTTTTGAATATGCCGTGTTGAAATATCATTCGGCATAGCTGATAGCTGTACTCATGTTATTTCCACCCCGATAATTGCCATATCATCCTCAAAAGCTGGTATACCCTGAAATTCTTCAACCTTTCTTAGAATTGATTCAATAGAATCAGAAAGGGTTTCACCGGCCGTGCTTTTTATTATTTTTGACAGCCCCTCAAGGCCAAGCATCTCCTTTTTACTATCATATACCTCAATGATACCATCGGTAAAAAGGTATACCCTGTCTCCCTTTTCAAGTTCTACAGATTTTTCATGTATATCCAGATCATTAAACATTCCAAGAATTGTCCCTTTTGATTTAAGCATCGCGATAGAATTGTCATTCTTTTTCAACAGCACCGGATATGGATGACCACCACGGGCAAATGATATTTTTGTCTTACCTGAGATGGTATCACGACTGAAGATGGCATACAGGGCGGTGATAAAATAGCCCGACATCACACCAAGCAGTTCCTTGTTAATATGCAGTATATAATCCGCGGGGGACGTGTAGAGCCCTTCATCCATTTTCTGTGTAGTAAATTTTAAAAGTGCGGTAAACAACGCTGCTGACACACCATGGCCTGTGACATCACCAACAAATACGCTAAAAGTATTGGGATCGACATCATGAAAAGTAAAAAAATCACCTCCAACCGCCTCCAGGGGAATATAACGATACTGTACCAGGAAACCGTTTTTACGGGGAACCTTTTTAGGTAGCAGGGCTTTTTGAATAGTCTGGGCGTTTTTCAAATCATATTCAATAATATCATTCCTTACTCGAAGACGATTCTCACTTTCAATAAGTGCGTTCTGGGCCAGTTTTCGCTCTGTTATATCCTCCTTTACTGCCACGTAATGGGTGATCACCCCTTTTTCATCTTTTACAGGAGAGATTGAAGAAAACTCCCAGAAGGCTCCCCCGTCTTTTTTTAAATTGTGAAACTCACCTCTCCATTCGCGACCGCCTGTTATCGTTTCCCAGAGTTCCTTGTAAAACTCATCTGGTTGTGAACCTGATTTCATTATCCTGGGGTTCTTACCTATAACTTCATGAAACTCATAACCGGTAAGCTGTGTAAACTTGGGGTTCACATACTCGATATTTCCCTCTGTATCAGTAATAACAACTGTGGCGGGACTCTGCTGAACAGCCTGGATAAGTTTTCTCAATTCTCCTTCGGCCAGACTCTGCCCTGTTACGTCTTCGGCGGTGCCAATAATACCTCGCAACCTGTTATGCTGAATAAGGGGAACGAGCCTGTATTTGATCGTTCTCAGAGCAGCATCTTTTCTCATCAGGGTTGTTTTCTGTTCAACTGATCCTGACCTGTCCTTCTGTGAAGAAAAGTATTCATTAACAGCATCAAACTCGGCATCAGGTATCAGCCGTGAAGAACTCATTCCAATCAGCTCTCCCACTGTATAGCCTGTCAGTTCTTCAGCCCTGCTGTTTGCCATAATAATATCGCCTCGTGAATCAAACACGAACATGGTATCTATGGCAGAATTCATTATAATCTCAAGAAACTCGTATGAACCCTGAAGTGCCTCAAGTGCCCTTTTTCTTTCAGTAATATCTTCGGCCACTTTCATATAATGCAGCACCTTACCGTTTTCATTTTTAATGACACTGAAAGCCGCTGACTCCCAGTATATTTTCCCATTCTTTTTCCTGTTACAGAGTTCACCATGC
This sequence comes from uncultured Leptospiraceae bacterium, assembly GCA_964486725.1. Lineage (GTDB taxonomy): Bacteria > Spirochaetota > UBA4802 > UBA4802 > UB4802 > M55B154. The sequence continues at coordinate 35,345 of CAZAOK010000001.1, read as the reverse complement.
CAGGATTTTCCCTGCTTTAGTGAAGACCACAACCCGGTATAGAAATCCCGGTGCGTGGTACCCGATTTGAGGAACGAAGGATTTTTCCCGATGACTTCTTCCCGGGTATATCCGGTTATCACAGTAAAATGCGGGTTTACATACTCTATCTTTCCATCGGTATCAGTGATCATCACAATACCTGGACTCTGTTCCAGGGCAGCAAGGATAATATCCGAGTCCAATTTTATATTATTATTGTCTATCAATGTTATTTTTCCTTAAATTAATAACAGTATCATTTCACTAATTGTACACCGTGAACCCTGTTCATTCAAGGCTTTATGAAAAACAGTACCTATTAATATGATAAATTATTATTAACAATACAAAAAAGTTTATAATATCATACGGATGATTTATGAATAGTGAATAGTGAATAGTGAGTAGTGAGTAGTGAGCCGTGAGAAGTGAACTGAGGTTAAATAATTATGTGAATTGCAATTTCAAAGATTATTGTTATAAAAAATTATTTTCAATTCCCAATAATCCGGAAAGACCCTTATATTTTTATGCCAGGCATAGTAAAAAACATATTGACCCGGAACATACCGTTGTTATGTTAATCTTTTACACAACGATAACCATATAAACGAAGAAGTGATGAGAAAAAACAACCGACAGGAAATACTTGATACCGCACGTAAACTCTTTCTGCAGTACGGCTATAACGGCATTTCGATGAGAACTATTGCGTCAAAAGCGAAATTGACCACCGGGGCCGTGTACTTCCATTTTAAAAACAAGCGGGAAATATACGAAACCATTTGCCATGAAGCCCTGAATATTTTGAACCGGCTTTTTAAAGAAGGTATTGACTCAAGGGAAACCTCACCAAAAAAGCTCATCTCAACATTTGACTCATATCTCACCTTCTATAATGAGTACCGTGATTATTATAACATCCTGATGGAATACAAGGGTGAGTTTCTCGATACCGAAGACCCCGATCCCGGAAAGAATGAAATAACCCGAAGAACCGGCGAACTTCTTGATATGATGGCAGAGGTTTTCAGAGAAGGGGTAAGTGAAGGCACCTTTCGCGATCTTGATCCTCATACAGTTGCCTTTTTCCTGTCATCGGTAACAGAAGGCATGCTGCAATTTAAAAAATTCGGTGTTCATAATACAATAGGACGCGACGACAATGATTTCCGCGAGTTCATGAAAGTCATCATAGGCAAGGGCATACAAAAACAGTCCTGATATCCCCATAAATTTTCTTGCACCACATCCATTCCCATGGTAAAAAATATTATTCTTTTTATTCTCACCACAGAGTCACAGAGGTTAAAAAATTACCGCAAAGATGCGGAGTACGCGAAGGGCGCAATGAAAAAGAAAAGGATATCATATTTTATAAATAATTATTTCCTCTTTGCGCTTCTCTGCGCCCTTTGCGCCTTCGCGGTAAAAAATTATATAATTCTTTCTCTGTACCGCTGTACCTCTGTGGTGATCACCTGGAGGAACCCATGAAGATAATAGATCTTTCTTCTACTATTGAGAACAGCCCTGATGCCATCCCTGATTTTCTTAAGATACAGGTTGACTATCACAGCCATGAGGATGGCGCAATGCAGGTTGAAACACTTCTTAATGTGCCGAGGCGTCTTTTTCGAAATGATGAAGGGTGGGCCACTGAAACCATAACAAAACTTGGTACCCATGACGCCACCCATGTTGATGCGCCCTGGCATTATAACAGCGAAATTGGCGGCGCCAGGGCACAGACCATTGACGAACTCCCCCTTGAGTGGTTTTTCGCTGACGGGGTGAAGCTGGATATGACCCACAAGGACGAAGGCGATCCGGTTACTGTTGGGGATATTGAAAAAGAACTTGAAAGAATAAACTATTCTATAAAGCCCATGGATATCGTATTAATATACACCGGACGTGACCGGTTTTACGGTCAGCCTGACTACATCTTCAAGGGTTGCGGGGTTACCGCTGAGGCCACCAGGTGGCTTTTTGAACAGGGTGTCCGGGTTATGGGTATCGATGCCTGGGGCTGGGATGTTCCACTGAATCTACAGGCCCGTGAAGCCCTGAAAAAAGACGAAAAAGGTATTTTCTGGCAGGCCCACCAGGTTGACCTGCCCTACTCACACATGGAACGGCTGGTGAACCTTGGGGAAGTACCCGCGAGTGGATTCAAAGTAGCATGTTTTCCCCTTAAAATTAAGGACGGAAGTGCTGCACCGGCCAGGGTTGTTGCAATCATAAATGAATAGTGATAAAAGGCTGTATATATATTAGATATTGAGTCCAGTTATTTTTTTATGACTACTCAGATATGACTAAAATATTGATCATTTACTTCATAATGAAAAGAAATTTGAGCATCTCCCCACGCCGAAGGGCGGGGGAGATGCAGGATGATTATTCAGCATAACAGCTGAGTAATTACATTTTTTTTAAGAATATATACTATAGTTTATTTAGAATTTGCTTTAATACCGACTATATTTCTTTATATATTACCTCAAGGAGAAGAACATGCGATTGACTATCAAGAGGAAGATGTATCTGGGATTCGGGCTTATTATACTTCTCATTTTTATTGAAGGCAGCATAACTCTTATTCTTGAGAAAAAGGCTGCGCAACTTTCCCGTCAGACAGTCGCCTTGCAGAATGAAGCCATTTTTTTAAAACAAAAACTCGTTGATCATCTTGATTGGATGAATAATCTTCTTGAAACAGCGATCACCGGAAATAAATTTACCGGTGAGCTTGACCATACCAACTGTTCTTTTGGAAAATGGTATTATTCGCTGAAAGATTCTCCTGAATATCAGCAGCTTGATGCGAACAGAAAAGAAATCATCGATAAGATCGAACCCTATCATATTACACTTCATAGATCTGCCAGAAAGATAAACGCTTCAACAAATATTGGCACTATTTTAAGTATATATCGATCTGAGACAAAGGCAAGTGTTAACGAGCTTCAGAAGCTTTTCAACAGTTATTCTGATGAACTTGCCAGTCTGCAGGAAGTGCAGGAGTCTGAGATGGAACAGTATATGACAATTATCAACGTGGTAACCATCAGTACTATCGTGCTCATTATCATCATCTCACTACTGGTTTCAACAATTATTATTCGCAGCGTTATGCATTCCTTTGACATTTTCAGGGGTGGTTTTACGGGTGTAGCGGCTGGGAATCTAACTACCAATGTTGAAACCAACACAAACGATGAGTGCAGTGAACTTGGTGAAGTCTTCAACGGGTTCGTGGACAGAATCCGGAATGTACTGAAAGAAATTATTGGAATGTCATCGCAACTCGCCGTATCATCAGAAGAACTCTCAGCCGCTGCCATAACATTCTCTGAAAATGCACAAAACCAGGCGGCATCCGCAGAAGAGATAACTGCTACCGTTGAAGAGATATCCGCCGGAATGGATAATGTAGCTGGCAGCGCGCAGCAGCAGACTGAACGTCTTGATAACCTCATATCCATACGTGACGAACTGTCACTTTCTGTTCAGAAAATGCGTGACCGGGTAAACGATGCCATGGGATTATCAGAAAATATATCCCAAAAGGCACGTACAGGAGAAGAAACACTTTCGAACATGAATACAAGTATGACCAAGATTAGCCAGAGTTCCGCCGAGGTAACCAACATCATCAAGATCATCAACGATATTTCTGAGCAGATAAATCTTCTTTCGCTTAACGCCGCCATCGAGGCAGCCAGGGCCGGAGAATCTGGGCGGGGCTTTGCGGTTGTGGCCGATGAAATTTCCAAGCTTGCTGATCAGACCGCAACCAGCATAAAAGACATCGACAGGTTGATCCGCGCAAACGATGAAGAAATACGCAGTGGAATGACAAACGTCAAGGGAACCGTAACCGTTATCAGTGATATTATACATGGGGTTTCCGAAATAAGTTCCATGATGTCCACAATTAATGAAACAATGCAGCAGCAGGTCACCGTCAACACGGAGGCTAACACACAGGTGCAACAGGTTAAAGAACGTGCCGACGAAATCAGGAATGCTACCGACGAACAGAAAACAGCGGTAGAAGAGATTGTGAAATCTATCGCCAATATCAATGAACTAACCCAGTCAACCGCGTCTGGTTCAGAAGAGATGACCGCCAACGCCGAGGAAATCGCGGGGATGGCTGATCGCCTGAAGGGAAAAGTAGATTATTTCAATGTTGAATGATAGTAAACAGTATATTATAATCATACGTCAGAGGGGGCCTTTAAAACTTAAAGAGTACAATAAAAAATGAGAAACCAGGGAACACACGTAAATAAACCTATAGATGATGCTGCAGCACATTTTATATCAAGTATTACAACCCAGATAGCTACATACACTAACCAGGATGATTTACTAACCAGGCTGGTGCAGGCCGTAAAAGAACATACCGGTTTCAATGCTGTGGGAATAAGACGAGCTGACAGGTATGGGAATATTAACTTTCAGGCATTTGATGGCTTCAGTGAAGGATTTCTCGCAAAGGAAAAGATTCTTTCACTTGGTGACGGAAACTGCCTTTGCATGCAGGCTATATCAGGAAAATATAACGCTAGAACCACCCAACAGGTTACTGAATATGGATCTTTCTGGTCTAATGATTTTGCGACATTCGTTGAGAATTCCGAAAAAGAGGATAAAATACATTACCGTGGATCATGCCTGCACGAGGGTTTTCATTCAATTGCGATTATTCCACTTAAAACGAGAAATATAACTGCCGGCACACTTAACATCGCCCATCCGGATACAGGTATGATACAACCTGCATTGATCCAGAATCTCGAGGTTCTTGCTCCACTTGTTGGTGAAACCATTTATCGATTTACAATAGAAGAAGAATTACAGCATAATAATGACATACAGGAAGTATTGAATGAGTTGCTGCGGGTATCTATTGAGAGGGATACATTACAGCAAATACTTGAAAAAGCACTTGAGCTTCTTGTCAGCCTTCCATGGCTTTCCTTTCAGAAAAAAGCAGCAATTTTTTTGTCCGATGAATCAAGTGGTACTTTCATTTTAAAAGCCCACCATGGATACAATACGAATGAGCTAAAAATTTGTGAAACCATTCGCACTGGCGAATGCCTGTGCGGAAAGGCATTGAAAGAGAAGAGAATTATACACACCAGCACCCTTAATGAGGATCATGTCCGGAGTTTTGATGGTATAAAACCTCACGGAGATTACTGCATTCCAATTATTCATGATTCCAGGGTCGTAGGTATAATCAACATCCAGGTTGCTGACGGACACAAAGAAACACCACTTGAAACAAGTTTCCTTGAATCCGTGGCAAGCACCCTTTCGGGAATACTGCAACTTCATATGTACATGGACCAGATGGCTTTGGAAAGAGAAAGATATGAAGCCCTCATCAAGCAATCATCGGAGGGAATATTTCTTTTCGATCCGGATTCACTTAGAATAATCCAGGCAAACCAGGCATTCATGGATATGCTGGGTTACACTGATAATGAAATACCTTCCCTGTTGCTGACTGATATAATCAACGCCCCCCGCGAAAATATTCTAAACAACGTACAGACTGCAAAAAACGAAAACGCTTTTACACTTGAGAAAAGAGAATATATCCGCAGCGACGGATCCATTATCACCGTGTCTGTCAACAGCTCGGTTGTGACTATTCAGAATAAAACTTCTATAATGGTTAACCTGCACGATATATCACAGCAGATCAAGTCTGAAAAGCTTGAGAAAGAGTATCAGCAAATTCGGGAGAGCCTCATACAAAGTGCCAGGCTTCTAACAGGCAAGCTCAATGTGCGTGACGCTCTCTATGAAACTGTAAGGCTTGCGCGTGAACTGATTAATGCTGATTACGGTGTCATAGCCATAATAGAAGGTCAAAGGATATCAGACATTATTCAGATCGGTTTTTCTGAAGAACAGGTAGAAATGGTAGGCAGAATTCCCAATATTGTGGGAACTTATTCATCAATTATAAAGGAGAGAAAGGGGATTGTTTTTGATGACGTCGCGACCTCTCCCCTTTTCAGGGGATTTCCACAGGGACATCCTCCCGTAAAGTCATTAGTGGGAACCCCGGTACAGTTTAACGAAAATATTTTTGGCATGCTTCTACTGGGAAACAAACCGGAAAGTCACTCCTTTTCTGAATACGACCGGGAAATTATCGAAAGCCTGGCTGCTCATGCTGCCGTTGTAGTTCATAATGCCAGGATATACGAAATGCTCCAGTCATTTAACATGCGACTGGAAGAAAAAGTTCACGAACAAACCAGGGAACTCCGTGAAGCAACAATTGCTGCCGAAACTGCCAACACTGCCAAAACCATGTTTCTTGCGAACATGTCACATGAACTGCGTACACCACTAAATGCCATTATCGGTTTTGCTGACGTTCTGAAAGAACAGTACGGTGGACCATTGAATGATGAACAGCTGGAATACACAGGGTATATCCTTGAAGGGGCTAAACATCTTCTGGACCTGATCAATGACATACTTGATATCTCCAAGGTAGAAGCAGGCAAAATGGAACTGCAGCCTTCCGACATTACCATACAGGAGCTTCTTGATGCCGGCACATTTTTAATCCGCGAGAAAATGCTCACATACGGAATAGACTTCACCCTGCAGATACCTGAAGATATCCAGTCAAAGAAGATCCGGGTAGATGTGCGCAAGATGAAGCAGGTCATTTTTAACCTGCTTTCCAACGCGTTTAAATATACCGAAAAGGGAGGCTCCATCAGTATATCAACCAGCATAGAAGATACAAACCTTTATATTAAATTCTGTGACACGGGTATTGGTATTGAACCAGAACATATTGAAAAAATATTCGATGAATTTTACCAGGTCAACACAATGCGCAAGGGAGTTAACAAGCAAAAAGGAACAGGGCTTGGACTACCCCTTTCAAGAAAACTGGTACAACTGCATGCCGGAGAGTTATGGGCACAAAGCAGCGGCCCGGGCAAGGGAAGTACGTTTATACTCTCAATACCATTATCCGGTAATTCTCTAACAGGTGAATCGCATCATGAATGAAAAAGAGCTTACTACTAAATATACTGTCATGGTAGTTGATGATGAGGTCGTCAACTGCAGGCTTGTGGATGCTATTTTAACCCCCCTTGGATACAGGGTGGTTACCGCCCAAAACGGGAAAGAAGCCCTTGAAAAAGTCGAATCATATAACCCTGATGTTATACTGCTTGATATCATGATGCCCGTACTTGACGGATTTCAAACCGTTCAAAAATTAAAATCAGATGAACATACCAGGTTAATTCCAGTAGTAATGGTAACCGCGTTACAGGATGTTGAGGACAGGGTAAAAGCGCTTGAAGCGGGAGCCGATGATTTTTTAACCAAGCCAATTGAGAAAGTTGAACTTCATGCCAGGGTTAACTCCCTTATTAAGGTGAAATCTTATAACGATCAGATGAAGAACTACCAGCAAAAGCTGGAAGAAGAAGTGTTACAACGAACAGAAGAGTTAACCAGTACACTTGAGAAATTAAAATTCGCCTCACTTGATACTATTCTTCGACTTTCAAAGGCAGCAGAATACAGGGACGAAGACACGGGCGCCCATATTCTGAGAATGAGCAATTATGCTTCTCTCATTGCTGAGCATATGGGGCTCCCTTCGAAGACTGTTGAAGCAATTCTTTATGCCGCGCCACTTCATGATATCGGCAAAATTGGTATCCCCGACAGCATACTTTTAAAGCCAGGAAAACTTACCCCGAATGAATGGGAAATCATGAAAAAACACACTTTATTCGGCGCAAAGATACTTGAAGGGTCAGAAGGGTACCTTCAATTCGGCCGCATGATCGCCCTCACCCATCACGAAAAATGGGACGGCAGCGGGTATCCGAGGGGATTGAAAGGAACTTCCATACCCCTTGCCGGCAGAATAGTCGCCATTGCGGACGTATTCGACGCGCTATCATCAAAACGGCCGTATAAAGAACCCTTCAGCATAGAAAAAACATTTTCAATTATTCGGGAAAGCAGCGGAAGCCATCTCGACCCTGAAGTTGTTGATACATTCTTCAAAATTTCAGATGAAATCCAGGATATACGCAACACGTATAAGGATAACGGGCACAGTATAATGTTTGAAATTTCGAATTTGCTCAAAGATGAACAATAATCAGTACACCACCCTGAAGCTGTAAAAAGGACTCCTGGCAGTTGGACAGCGCCTGAACCGGTACTGCCTGCTCTTTTGGATGGATGTACTCATTAATGATCCCCCCCGTAATACCTTGTAGGTGGTACCATATTCATCATGATCACCGGCACCGGGGTAAGCGTCAAACCAGGAATCAGTCCACTCCCAAACCAGTCCGGGATATATTAGTTCCCTGTCCGCAATCTGCGCAGCAAGCATCTCGATAAAATCAAGAGTTGTACCGGGCAAAGTGAGAACAGCAGGCCCAACAGGATCATTCATGCCGGACACACCCACAGAATACGCGAACGCTTCCCATTCCTGTTCCAATGGAAGCCTGAACGCGATTCCGGTTTCTTTCTGAAGCCAGTAGCAAAAAGCACGCGCGTCATTACAGCTTACCTGTAATACCGGGACGTTTTCTGCCAATTCAGTATATATCCCGTCAGCTGACATACCAAAGGGATTCTCCCAGGTGAGGTTTTCTTTTTTTGTCCATCCATTATCCCATGTCCACCCCCACCCCTCTATTTCTGCCTCTGTTTGATATCCCGTATTATTGAGAAACTGCCTGAATTGCGCAAGAGTGACAGGGCGGGGACTTATGTGAAATTCTTCAATTTCTACAGCATAACGGGGAATCGCATGGTATATGTATACAGGCTTCAATGTAGAATCAAGGTTCTTTATTATATCATTAGCCGCGTCCTGTGAAATGCCGATTTGATACGTCCCTGGCTGAACATCAACAAACAGGTCAGTGTTAAATATATCAGAAATCATGGCCTCCATTCCGGCACATAGTCTTCGATTACCTTTTCTGTTATACCATTCGACCCGGCGATATCCCCATACATCTTACCACTGGTCTTGAGCGTTCTCTTCCTGTCCGGGTGTTCATGGTCTACGTGTACCAGCCCAAACCTTGACATAAGTCCATCAACCAGTTCGAAATTATCAAGTGTCGACCAGTGATAATAGCCGGCAATGTCAACACCATGTTCCATGGACCGATACAACTGGTACACATGATCAAGAATAAATGACGGCCGCAATTCATCGTGTTCATCACATGTGCCGTTTTCGGTTATATACACAGGGCAACCGTACTTGAAATAATATTCATCAAGTATCCTGTAAAGCCCCTCAGGGTAGATGTCCCATCCCAGCTTGTTTTTCGGAAGGTTTTTACGCCCAGACAGCTTCAGTGGAAATTTCACCAGGTCACCTGAATAATAGTTAAGTCCGAATATATCCATCGTGCTTGATTTTCTGTTAATCCGCTTGAGAAAATAATCGTTAAAATAGCGTTTTGCCAATCGGGCAGAAAGATGATCAAGAGGATTTTTTGTGTTGTATGGATCGAATGTGCGCAGGTGCTTGGCTATACCAACCTTCGGATTTCCCCATAACTTTTGGGTATAAATATCATGTATTGCATGATACGCGGTCACGTGGGCATCTGCCATGTTCTTCATTACCCTGAATGTTTTTCGCAAACTTTTTTGCCCGGGAGGAAATTCGCCGAAAAGATATGCGGCGGTAGCATAGACAGATGGTTCATTAATGGTTATCCAGACATCAACAAGGTCTCCAAGATACCGTACAGCTTTTTTAACAAACCGCAGGTAATACTTCACAACCTTGGCAGAAGTCCATCCACCCTGCCTGGCAAGCCACATTGGATTTGAGAAATGATGCAGCGTAACCATCGGCGAGATGCCCTGTGCTTTCATTTCCTTTAATATTTCCCTGTAATGATCCAGCACACTGTCATCGTAGGCCCACTTGTCAGGTTCTATCCTGGCCCATTCCAGTCCGATACGCGCAGCCGAGTGGTTCATTTTCTTCATCAGGCCGATGTCTTTTTTGAAATATTTCCAGAAATGCACAGCATCTACAGGATTTGTTCCGTCCTTGATATTTCCCTTTAATGCCCAGTCATAGAAGTCATGAGTTCGGCATTCCCCTTCCACCTGGAATGCCGAACTGCCGCTGCCCCACAAAAACCCTTTCGGGAATGAATACTGCATAGCCACGTTCGCTCCTCCAACAATTCTTCATTATTTAGCCCTGAGTTGAGTATAAAACATTACAGCAATTTTTCAAGCAGGACTTCAAGCTCGTCAGCCAACTCCTGGACGGCATTGTTGACATCTACTTTCCGTAACTTTTTACCCCCGGCAAAAAGCAGCATCTGCCCTCCCCGTCCCCCTGCTATTCCTATATCAGCATGGGCAGCTTCACCGGGACCGTTGACTTCGCATCCCATAACGGCCACCGTGACCGTATTACCCGAAGCTTTAATTTTATCATGGAAACGATTAGTCAGCACCTGGTCAGTTTTTTTCGCCAGTTCTAACAGATTGATGCCCGGATCTGTTCTCCCGCAGGTTGGACAGGAAATGACCTGTATGGGGGCTTTGCGCGATCCCGTGGCCTCAAGAATTTTTCTTCCCACTGTTATCTCTTCAACGGGATCACCTGTCATGGATACCCTGATGGTATCACCAATACCTTCAAGAAGCAGTGAACCAATAGCTACACTGCTTTGAACAATGCAGTTAAGCCCATATCCGGCTTCAGTTAAACCCACATGAATGGGATAGTCTACCGTGTCAGCCAGCAACCTGTTGGCCTGAAGTGTCTGCGGTATATTCGATGATTTGATTGAGATAACGATGTCATCAAAATAAAGATCTTCAAGTATCTTTACATGATCCATGGCCGAGTCAGTAAGAGATCGCGGAGTGACTTGCGGATACTTTTTACTGTCAAGTGATCCACCGTTTACACCAATACGTATGGGCACATTGTGTTCTTTTGCCGACCTGACTACTTCTTCAACCTTCCAGCGTTCACCAACATTGCCGGGATTCAGCCTTATCTTGTCAATTCCCGCGTCAATTGCTCCCAGTGCGATTCGATGATTGAAGTGTATATCCCCACATAACGGAAGCGATATGTTTTGGCGAATCTCCCTTAGATGTGTCACGTGATCTTCGGTTCGAATGGCCAGCCGAACCATCTGTGCTCCCGCTTCTTCAAGGGAGCGGATCTGCGTGATGGTTGCGGCAATATCTTCAAGAGGGCAGCTTGTCATTGACTGCAATGACACGGGGGCCCCTCCCCCTATCACGAGGGAGCCTGCCCGAACCTGCCTGGATTGTCTTCTGTTGTTTACCATGGTATCAAGTTACAAGGTATTCTATTCTTGTGTCTTCTCATTTCTCCTTCCATGAATGAAAGGAGAAATGAGTGTTTCAATTGATGAATTTCTGAAAAAATGGTAAAAACGAAAGGTCATTGAAAATTATAAATATACCCAGCATAATGAGAAAGGCGAAACCGATCAGCTGAATTTTTTCCATGATCTTTTCATTCAAGGGCCGGCCCTTGATAGCTTCGTACAAAAAGAACACGATATAACTGCCATCTACCATTGGTATGGGCAGCAGGTTCATAACCATAAGAATTATAGATATTTTAGCCATCAGTAATACAAAGGCTTCGACTCCCCGATAATACGCGGTGTCACCGGCGATCTTCGCGATTCTGATGGGACCTGAAAGATTTCGCCGCACATCCAGTTCACCGGAAAACATCATGCCGATTCCCTGTACATTCAACGCGATAAACTCAAACGGGTCTGTGAGGGATTTTGTGACTGACCTGCCGAAACCGTATTCAATATTTACCATTTCAGGGGCGATGGCTGTTTCTATTCCAACGAATCCATTTTTTTCAAAAGTAACATTACCTTTATATGTACCACCCGGCGTTTTTATTGTAAGCACCCTGTTTCCACTTCTTTGTACTATTGAAACAAACTGCGAAAAGGACTGTATTCGTTTGCCATTAATTTTCACATTTCCATTATTTATCGATGACTTTACCAGGTCAAGCTTATCAAGGGTAATTTCATATGCCTCACCGGGGAAACGCGTATCCGTAAATTTCTTAATTTTCAATACTTCTCTCAGTTGCGGGGTTACGTGTACCTTCTTTTCATTACCACTTCGAATTATCGTAAATTCAAGTGATGTTCCGGCTTTTTTTCTTATATATTCAGTAAATTCCTGTGGTGTCTCAAACTGCTTTCCTTCCACTGATTGTATCTCATCAAGTTTTTCCAGACCTGCCTGTTCGGCGGGATACCCATCCATCACATTGGCTATCAGAACCCGCTCACCATACGGCATGACTCCCACGGTATAATATCCTTTTTCAGAATATTTCTTCGGAGTTACTTTTACCGATTGCCGCAGATCACCACGCTGATACTGTATCGAAAGAGGCTTCCCGTCTGAAAAAACAACTTTGCTCTGTACATCACTGAAACTGCTCACAGTGTCATTATTTATCCTGGTAATAATATCCCCGGTTTTCAGACCAGCCTGGTAAGCCGGTGATACATATTCACCCGACTTGAAATATTCAGGTATATAAATCTTGTTCGTTTCTACAGAATAGCCCGATATATTCATGATGAAAAACAGAAATACACCAAAAAACAGGTTAAAAAGCGGGCCCATGACAACTGTCACCACCCGTTTCAATGGATGGGCGGAAAGAAATTCATACTCTTTTCCCTCGCGATCATCCGAAGGGTTCTCACCATAAAATTTGCAATAACCGCCAAAGGGGATAAGTGTCAACTGGTAGGTTGTATCTCCCCATTTTTTCTTTATAATTCCTTTACCATATCCTATGGAAAAAACTTCAGCCTTTATGCCGACCATTCTCCCGCCAAGAAGATGTCCCAACTCGTGAACAAATATGCATAATCCCAGAAGGATTACAGCGGCCAGTATGTATGTGATAGTTACCATTATTTACCTCTTATGTATTCCTCAACCTGTTGCCGTGCCCAACTGTCAGCAGAATATATCTGCTCTAAATCCGGATCACTTACAACCTGGTGATTTTCTGTAATTGTAGCAACAATTTTTACGATATCCGTAAAACCTGTATTGCCATCTAAAAACGCGTATACCGCTTCCTCATTGGCAGCATTGAGAACAGCAGGCATTGTTCCCCCGGTTCTTCCCGCCCGGTAACAAAGCTCCAGGGCAGGATACCTTTCCGGCTCATATTTTTTAAAGGTAAGAGAACCTAGCTTCGAAATATCAAGACCGCCGAAATCATGACGCAGCTGCGTGGGATATGTTAGCGCGTTAATAATTGGCAGTGCCATATCAGTGATACTCATATGAGATATGACCGATCCATCCACAAGTTCAATCATACCATGCACAACACTTTCAGGATGGACAACCACGTCAATGTCATCAAATGATATATTAAACAGGTGATGTGCTTCGATCACTTCCAGGCCCTTGTTCATGAGGGTAGCTGAATCGATTGTAATCTTATCCCCCATATTCCAGGTTGGATGCCGTAGTGCTTCCCGGGGAGTAACTTTATCCAGTTTTTCCATGGGGAAATCCCGCAGGCTGCCACCTGATGCGGTAATAATAATCTTCTTGATGTCCCCGGGTTGCCGATTCTGCATAAGGGAAAATATCGCGTTGTGCTCACTGTCTACCGGCAAGAGTTCAACTCCCCTGCGTCTTGCCGTATCCATTACGATAGCTCCAGCCATGACCAGTGTTTCCTTATTAGCGATAGCGATACGCTTTACACAATCCATGGCGGCCATGGTTGGCTTCAGACCGGCCGCACCAACAATGGCGGATACCAGTATATCTACTGCCTGTGATGCCAGCTCTTCGACTCCTTCATCACCGGTTAAAAAACGTATTTCAGGATATTCATCTACTAGTTGATTATACTGAGCTGAATCTACTGTTTTACCATCACTGACTGCCACAACTGCGGGCCTAAATCGCACGATCTGTTCCTTAAGAATATCAAGCCTTTTGTTGCACGAAAGCCCATATACAGTAAACGAATTCGGGAATGCCTGGATAACCCGCAGGGTTGACACACCTATAGACCCTGTTGAACCGAGAATTGTAACAGTTGATGCCATATTCGTGTGCAGTTTTATGCCACTCCTTTTAGCAGGAGGTAGTAATAGAATATCGGAAAAGTAAATACAAGGGAATCGAACACGTCCCACATGCCGCCATGACCGGGGATAATGGATCCCGAATCTTTAATAGAACCATCCCGCTTGATTGCGGATTCGGCAAGATCACCTATGTGACCAAATATACTCAAACCCACACCCAGAACAGCAGACTCAACCATGGAAAAGAGATGCTTTGCGAAAAAAACTTCAATTACCTGGGTTATTATCATCATTGATATTATACTGAACAGCATGCCGGAAAAATAACCCTCCCATGATTTGTTTGGTGAAACAGGAAATTTGGTCTTATGCTTTCCAAAAAGCACTCCTCCGAAATAAGCCCCTGTATCATTAAGCATAATAACAGCATGTAGCACTATTATATATATAAAACCATCTGCAAGCGACTTCATTAGAATAATATGCGAAAATGGAATAACGAGAAAAACCAGTCCTGATATGGTTATGGATATGGAATATATACCCCCCTCAATGGGACGCTTGAATATCTGAATAATGAATATAACACTAACAAGGATTGTCAACACAGCGAATACAGCCCTTGCGTCATAACTGTCTATAAGCCTGTTATATCCATATACATTACCGTAGGCAAACATGTACATGAGTATGTTGATAACCAGGCCGGCAAACAACCCGGTTTTTATAAAGGCCTTGTGACCTCTATCACTCTCACATATCTGGTAGAATTCATAAAGCACCACCAGTGAAATGAGAATACTGACAAACAGCATGGGGGTAGACTGGAATATATCAGTTACTATAATAAACGCATACACCGGCAATGCTACTACGGCACTCAGGATCCTTTTTACTGTAGCCTTTTTTATATCATTCATAAACCGCCAAATCTCCTTTCTCTTTTCTGGTACATGTACACTGCCTTGTAAAGATGCCAGGGAGTAAAATCAGGCCAGAACACTTCCATAAAGACAAGTTCAGCATAGGCGATCTGCCAGAGTAGAAAATTACTGATCCGGTACTCACCGCTGGTTCGTATTAAAAGATCAACATCAGGCAGCCCGTGTGTATAAAGATATTTTTCGAAAGTCTTACTATCCAGCGATTCCGCATTCTTTCGCCGGTCAGCCCATTTTTCTGCTGCAGTTATAATTTCTTCACGACCACCATAATTCAAACAGAAATTAAGTATTATACTGTCATTATTCTTCGTTTCCCTTACTGCTTCCCTTATAACTTTTCTGGCCCCGGTTGGCAGGTCTTGTATATTACCCGAATGTCGTACCTGGATATTCTTTTCTTTCAGCAGGGGAAGTTTTGATTCAAAAAAGTGCTGTAATAATTGCCACAGTCCCTTTACTTCATCTTCAGGTCGTGTCCAGTTCTCTGTAGAAAAGGCGTACAACGACACTACCTTTATATTAAGAGAAACGGCCGCATCCATCAGGTTCTCCATTGTTTCAGAGCCTCGACGGTGACCCTCGATTCTTGGAAGTTTTCGTTTTTGAGCCCAGCGCCCGTTGCCGTCCATTATTATGGCAACGTGTTCAGGTGCCCTCGAGTAATCAATTTTACGGGAATAATCATGTTTGAACATTCAGGTATCGTTTTAGATATTAAGTATCTCTTTTTCCTTGTTGTCAGTCATCTGTTGTACTTCATTTACGTGCTTATCGGTAATCTTTTGAACCTCATCGGTTGCGGACTTCGCTTCGTCCTCTGATATTTCCTTGTTCTTTTCAAGGTCTTTTATCATATCATTCCCATCCCTGCGAACATTTCGAAGAGCTACCCTGCAGTCTTCTGCCTTTTGACGCGCCATTTTCACGTATTCTTTTCGTCGTTCTTCGGTCAGATCAGGAATTTGAATACGTATGAGTGAACCGTCATTATTGGGATTCAATGAAAGATCAGACTTGAGAATGGATTTTTCAATTGAACCAAGATTTGACTTGTCCCACGGCTGAATAACCACGAGTCTCGGCTCCGGACATGATATGGTGGCAACCTGGTTCAGGGGCATCTCTGTGCCATATACTTCAACTTTTATACCGTCAAATATTGATGGATTCGCCCTTCCTGTACGTATGGCGGCAAAGTCTTTTTCCAGGGTTTGTAAACTTTTCTGCATTCGGGCTTCTACATCTTTCAATATATCATTAACCATACTATTCCCCCTCGTAAAATCAAGAAATCAACGTTCCTACACGCTCACCCATAAGAATCTTTTTCAGTGAACCACTGTCAAAAAGGTTAAATACGACCAGCGGCAGGTTATTCTCCATACAAAGTGATATGGCTGCATAGTCCATAATGGCCAATTGCCTTTTTATCACATCGATATAAGAAATGGAATCAATTTTTTCAGCATCAGCGAATTTTTCAGGGTCAGTATTGTACACACCGCTTACTTTTGTGGCCTTTAAAACCACTTCTGCTTCTGTCTCTATTGCCCTGAGACTTGCGGCAGTATCTGTTGTAAAAAAAGGATTACCTGTACCGGCAGAGAAGATAACAACCCTGCCTTTCTCAAGGTGTCGAAGTGCTCGGCGGCGAATATATGGCTCAGCCACCGAGCGCATCTCGATAGCAGTCATCACCCTCGTTGGTACTGACATGTTCTCAAGAACACTTTGTACCGCCAGGGCATTAATGACTGTTCCAAGCATGCCCATGTAATCCCCGGTGGAACGCTCGATACCAAGCTCGGTACCGGTAACACCGCGAAATATATTTCCACCGCCAATGACAAGAGTAATCTGCGCCCCAAGCTGATATGCTTCTTTCACTTCTCCTGCAATATGATTCACTACAACGGGATCTATCCCGATCTTGTTCGCACCGGCAAGTGCTTCACCGGAGAGTTTCACAAGTGCTCTCCGGTAACGCAGTTGCGTATTATTTGCAGGCTCGGTTTCCATTATTATTCGCCTATCTGGTAGCGGGTAAATCGTCCTACACCGATGTTTTCACCATAGGTTGCTATTTTATCCTTGATAAGGTCTTTTATTATGACCTTCGGTTCCTTTATATATTCCTGCTCAAGGAGGCATACTTCTGTATAATACTTGTTGATCTTCCCTTCAACAATCTTATCAATTACATTTTCCGGTTTTCCCGAATCCTGCATCTGCTCCTTGTATATCTCTTTTTCCTTGGCTATTACTTCCGGTGGAACATCATCAGGCGTTACATATAACGGGTTAGAAGCTGCCACCTGCATGCAAAGCTCTCTTGCCAGGTTCTGAAAATCTTCATTTCTCGCCACAAAATCAGTTTCACAATTCAACTCAAGCAGTACACCCAGCTTGTTATTGCTGTGAATATAGGTAGCGACAATACCTTCACTGGCGGATCTGCCCATTTTTTTGCCAGCAGAAGCCATACCCTTCTTTCGAAGGAAATCCACCGCTTCATCCATGTCTCCGCCTGTTTCCTGCAGTGCTTTCTTGCAGTCCATCATGCCCGCCTGGGTCTTGTCTCGTAGTTCCTTTATCATTGCGCTTGTTATTTCTGCCACTTGATCTCTCCTTATTCCTAAATCTTACAAATTTTTCCAGTCTTATTCTTTTTCATCCATTTCAAACTCATCTACATAGGCATCATCACTGGCAGATGATACAGCATCTTCACTGTGTTCTTCTTTCGATTCTTCTTTCG
>CAZAOK010000001.1:0-17339 GCA_964486725.1 uncultured Leptospiraceae bacterium | reverse complement strand
TCACTGGCAGATGATACAGCATCTTCACTGTGTTCTTCTTTCGATTCTTCTTTCGGTTTTTCTTCAACTGTTTCATCAGATTCATCGACTTCCACGGTTGACTCTTCGCTGCTTTCACCCTCAGCGGCCTCTTCTTCAAGCTCATCTTTTACACTCACCTGGCCTGCTGACTGTCCTTCAATAATAGCCCGGGACATGACATCAAGAAAAAGTGCGATAGCCCTGATGGCATCATCGTTGCCGGGAATAGGGTAATCTATTTCATCAGGATTACAGTTGGTATCCACAACTGCAAAGATAGGTATATTCAGTTTGTGGGCCTCGTTTACGGCGATAGATTCTCTTTTCGGATCTATTATAAACAACGCGTCCGGAAGCCTGTTCAGGTCCTTGATACCATCAAGAATTTTCTTCTTCTTTTCAAGTTCCCTGGTTAATTCAAGAATTTCTTTCTTTGTTTCGGCGTCCCATTTACCCGTTTCATGCATCTTTTCGATCTCTTTTAAACGATCAATGGAACGCGACACGGTCTTAAAGTTGGTCAGGAAACCCCCCAGCCAGCGCTCTGAAACATAGTACATACCGCACTTTTCAGCAAATTCTTTTACAGAACTCTGGGCCTGTTTCTTGGTCCCGACAAACAGCACCTTGCCCCCGTTTTCGGCAATCTGTTTCATTTCACTATAGGCTTCTTTCAAACGCTGCATGGTTTTCTGAAGGTCAATAATGTGTATCCCGTTACGCGCGGTAAAAATAAACTGCGACATTTTAGGATTCCATCTACGGGTTTGATGTCCGAAATGAACACCGGATTCTAATAAGGCTTTCATTGATATTACTGACAATTAAGGTACCCCCTCATCTTGATAGATATACATCGTAATTTATCAAAACATGCAAATCGGAAGCACTTATGTCCGGCATCCAACGGCCAGCCAGTACGTCAGCGTTATCATGCCCCTCAGAATAATTCAAGTTACACATCACAAAACCTGCTGGTAGGAGGCAACCGGTGAACCACCGATTTACGTGTTTATGCACCTGCCATATATGGCTGGCACACTTGATAGCCGCAGGAGCGGCGAAAAACTATTACAGTTTCCTGAATATTACTATACCGCCGATAATACCTGCTATGGCGGAAATATTGAGCTTAACGCTGAACGTGACGATCTCAAGGTTAAACCCGATTGGACCGGTTAATGTACTGGTGATTATTGAAATTGATGGTATTAATTTCACCAGCAGGGTTCCCAGCGCAGACCCCAGTATACCACCTATGAGCATAAAGGCAATAAAATATCCCATGTGTTCGCGTGAGAATGTCATCTGCACCTGTCCAACTAAAGATTACACAACATCTCCATGAGTCGCGTAATTTGTCAAGAGAATTACATAAATTTTAGATGACAAAATATGCTAATTTATATGGAATGTTCACTTACATATGTTGATCATATTCTCCAACACTACTATTGTTGATTAGCCGTTCTCACGATTAAATACATTGAATTTTATTTATGGACCGCGAGGTGTTCTATGAAACTGCCTTTTTCCAGCAAAGCCAGTAACAGCAAGTCACTTGGTGAAAATGCAATTTTCACCAATGTGATGCTGAACAATCATAAACGGCTGATACTTGCATTTTTAAGTATAACCATACTTGCCAATATTGCCACAGCCGCTATCCTGTTAACAGGCACCGGCTCGGATTACCTCAGTATTTCAGATATTCTTATCGAACTTACCGGTGTCAGCGCGCTTATCCTGCTTACCTGGATTGCGGCCCGCAAGCTGAAAGCTCACCCTGCCTCAAGTTACGTGGTAATAACCGGTGTTATGCTTTCACTGTTTATCTTCCAGTATGTCATTCACGGTTCACGTGAACTTTTCGCTGCTCATTACATAATACTGGTTTCAAGTGTATTTTATTTTAATGTACGGGTATCACTTTTCACCTTCATGCTGGTCGTGTTATCGCAGGTATCATTATTCATGCTTAGACCACACCTGATCCCCGAGGGTCCCCCGGGTAGCGTCATTGGTGTCAGGTTTCTTATTTATATATGGGTTGGCATAGGCGCTTCCGCCGGGGCACGGGCAACCCGCTCGATAATGGAGATCGCGATTTCAAAGGCTGAAGAAGCTGAGAAGAATTACCAGCACCTCTCTGACATGGCACAGGCGGTGAACAACTCTGTGAAAATTCTGAAATCCAAGGCAACGGGCCAGGAAGAAGTATCGGTACAGGTTAACCAGCTCTCACAAAAACAGGCATCATCCCTGGAAGAGATATCAGCATCGGTTGAAGAGTTATCAAGTAACGCGGAGTCCGTTAACACAACCGCCAGGTCACTTTTTGAGGAAATGCAGATTGCCAACGAATCAGTGGTGGATTTGCAAAAGGTATTCGAAAAGATAACCCGTAGTTCCACGAAAATACAGGCAGCCATCGATTCAATAAGCGAGTTTTCTCACCAGTCATCCGAATTGATGGGTACAACCAGGGAGCAGTTCCAGGCATTGAATGAAACCGGCAGTAACATGTCGAAGTTTATTGGCATCATCAATGATATTGCCGACCAGGTCAACCTCCTCTCGCTGAATGCTTCCATAGAAGCCGCCCGGGCTGGAGAGGCCGGAAGGGGATTTGCGGTTGTGGCAGATGAAATATCCAAGCTTGCAGAAGCCACAACACAAAACTCGAAGGAAATAGAAAAGCTTATACACAGCAACCAGGGACTTATCACAAGCAGCAGTGGTTATATTGATAAAACATCCAACATGATCAACGACCTCAACAACGCGATTCTGGACATAACAAAAGAGATATCCGGTACAGGCGATCTTATCATTGATGTTAACAACTCAATAAAAATCATTACCAATCTCAACGAAAAGATATATGAGTCAACTCATACAATCGACGTGTCCACAAATGAACAGAAGATTGCAAACGATGAATCAAGCAAGACAATACTGTATGTCACCGAATCAGCACAGGAATTGAATAATATCATGAACGACGTGGCACACGCTGCCCGAACTATTAACGAATTATCAGACGAACTGGCAGGCCTGGTGCAGTCCATGCTGGGAAACAACACCCCGGCACAATAGTACACATGTTCGCATAATTTGTAGTATAATTAAAAAATTGGTATTATGATAATGTATTTTTTATTTATTTTATTGGTGTTTTTATTTACTTTTTTTAAATAATTTCCTTGAACTGAGGACATAAGTACCCTATATTGGTATTCTTAGGGAAAAAGCCCTTTACCTTGTGATGAGTGAAATGTGTTGAGTTAGGTCAATATCATTTATTTTCATAAGGCTTTACCCCGCAAGGCGTATTTCAGGTGGGAGGTAGTGTTTAAGATTATTATATCTACATTACATTCTTTCATCCAACTCGTTCCTGCTCTATGTATGGTACAGTTAAACGCGTTCCGCGAATATGCGGCAAACGAACATTATTGTTCAACCAGAACCTGACTCACAAGAGAAAAAAATAACTCCAATCGTGGAGAAATCTGCTCATCATCACAACATGCGCAGATCATGATTGAGTCATGTTCTCTGAATAGGGTAAGGTTTCACATACATACATTCCAATGCAAGAGGTGTGCCATGAACTGGCTTGAAGAAATTAAAAACAATGTAGACACCCTGGACGAACTAAAACAGTTCATCACTATCAATGAAAGCGAAGAAACCGCTTTATCAATGGTTGTCGAGCAGCATCCAATGAGTATAACCAGGTATTATCTGTCCCTTATAGACCCTCAAAACCCGAACGACCCTGTTCGGAAAATGATCGTTCCATCAGTTGAAGAATTACAAATGGAAGGATCCTACGATACCAGCGGCGAAGCCAGCAACACTGTTATGCCGGGCTTACAACACAAGTACGGGTCTACCGCGTTAATAATATCTACCAACAGGTGCGCGGCTTACTGCCGTTTCTGTTTCCGCAAACGCATGGTCGGCCTGCCAAACAAGGAAGTAATATCCACCTTCCTTGATGCGGTGTCATATATTCGTCAGCATAAAGAAATTACCAATGTTCTCATCACCGGCGGAGATTCCCTTATTCTTCCCACCGAGACATTAAAGGTATTCCTTGAAGAGCTTGCAACAATTGATCATCTAGATTACATTCGGTTCGGCAGCCGTATTCCGGTTGTTTTTCCCCAGAGGATTATCGGTGACAGGGAATTACAGAATATTTTTTCACATTTTACCCGGCATCACAAACAGGTGTACGTGGTCACTCATTTTAATCATCCGAATGAATTCACACCATCATCTGAACTTGCCGTGGAAATACTGAAAAAATGCGGCATCGTGATAAATAACCAAACAGTATTATTCAGGGGGGTTAATGACCAGCCGAATATTCTTGCGTCACTTATGAGAAATCTTGTTCGCAATGGCATTAACCCGTATTATGTTTTTCAGTGCAGGCCGGTCAAAAGGGTAAAAAGTCACTTCCAGGTACCAATAACTAAAGGTTATTCCATTGTAGAGAAGGCAAAAAGCCAGCTGGATGGACACGCAAAACGCTTCAAGTATATAATGTCACACAAAACCGGGAAAATCGAGATTGTGGGCATTATGGGGGATGAAATTATTCTTAAATATCACCAGGCAAAAGACGCGTCACTTATGGGCAAACTCTTCAAGAGGAAATTGAATCCTGAAGCCGGCTGGCTTGACGAACTCCATGATACATACAGGCCGATAATCAAGAACAACCTCAACAGGCATACTTCAACCCACTGGCAATCATCACTATAAACATCAGCAGCAACCCCTGCCCGGCAGGGGTTGCTGCTGTGTACTATTTTTTACAATCTTTATCTTTCATGTAATCCTTGAATGTTACCTGCTTCGTGTAGCATTCTTCCTTCATATAGTTCAATAATACATTGAATATATCGGCTTTCACAAAACCGGGAATTCTCGTGACGAATTT
This sequence comes from uncultured Leptospiraceae bacterium, assembly GCA_964486725.1. GTDB lineage: Bacteria > Spirochaetota > UBA4802 > UBA4802 > UB4802 > M55B154. The sequence continues at coordinate 12,358 of CAZAOK010000001.1, read as the reverse complement.
ACCATTTTTATCCATGAAAACGATGGTTGGTAACCCTTCTACTCCCAGCATCCCTGAAAACTGCTGTGGGGCATATGTCTTACCATCATAGACTATAGACTCATTTTTCTGCATATCGATACGAATAGCCACGTAATCACGTACCAGTTTTTTTTGAACCCCGGGATCTGAGAATGTCTTATCCTCCATCACCTTGCACCACATACACCAGTCGGCGTAAAAGTCGATAATGACGGGTTTCTTCTTCTGGCTGGCTATTTTAAATCCTTCATTGAAAGAATACCATGTAACATCACCAGCAATAAGCATACCCGGGATACTCACCAATGATAGTAACAGGATAGTCCTTATCAGCACTTTCAAAAAACGCATAGTTATACTCCAGAATAATTAATCTTCTCTCAAGGTGACTACTCAGCTATGACTAAAATATTGATCATCTCCCACCCGCCGAAGGCGGGGGGAGATGCAGGATTATTATTCATATTAGAATAATTTTGACCATTCAGCATGACAGCTGAGTAACTACCTCTCAAGTTTACACTATTACATGTAATACTAAAACATAGAAAGCACTTTTTTCTGATGAGATCTATTTTTTTAGTGATACAATTAAAATTATGACAAGAGCAACTGACTTACTGAATACTGCCGCCCCATGCGGGATCTACTGCAAAGCCTGCCCGTGCTTTAAGGACCTTCAAACCTGTACAGGCTGCAGAACTGACATCCGGCACAACAATTGCGAAATATTTGATTGTTGCGTGAAAATCGGGGGCAAAGAATTCTGTTTTCAATGCGAATTATTTCCCTGTGACCGATTAAAGAAGTTTGCCAACTACCACCTGGGTGAGCAATACGCCCACTACCGCCATGTCACAATACAAAACCTGTTATTACTGCGTGAGAATGGCCTTGAGCTATGGCATTCTCTAATGAAACAACGCGTTGCCGGGGGGGATTACGCCATTTACTGCCGAAATATTGACGGAACACCGGACAGGTCGCCCTGCAACTGTAACAATGTTACGAAAAAATAAGATTTCTTATTGACGTACGCGGTTATATATTTATTATAAGAATTCAAATATACTATTGAAACACCAGCAGATGATGGATAGTAATGGACCTGACACAGGCTATACAGAATAACAGGAAAATACGTCTTCATGCCTACTCCGTGGGCACAAAGATTGAGCAACGAACCCAGCGAATACTCCAGATGGTTCTGCACCAGCATAACTGTACTGAATTATTATCCCCACTGTATACATGTATCAAAGAACTGCTGGTCAACGCGGTAAAAGCCAATTATAAAAATATTTTTTTTGAGAATTACACCCCCGGCAACAATCCTGGTTCAATTATTGATTACCAGAAGGCCCTTGAGATGTTCAGGCTTGAAATGAGTCACCAGGAAGCAAAGAATTTTGAAAGAATAGCACGTCAAAAAAACATTCGTGCTGAAGTAATATTTCACCTCGATAATAGCGATTTTACCGTAGAAGTTCACAACCCTGTCCCCATGACCGATATGGAACTTCACACTGTTCAGAAAAAGCTGCGCGACGCAAGAGAATGTGAGGACATTACAGATTATTTTCTCATGTCAGAGGATGACCCCAACAAGGAAGGAGCCGGCCTTGGCCTGGTATTGATTTCCATGATCATCAAAAGCCTGGGTATACCCGAGTCAAGTTTTTTCATTTCACGATTTGATTCGTCAACCATTGCCTCCCTCTCTGTACCATTAACCTCTCACACACTGGAGCACTTCAGGAAAAACACCGTTGACAGTGAAACAAGCGCTGCTGGTATGTAGTTATGCCCGAGCTGGATATCGCTTTTTCATCGTGCCCCAATGACACATTTATATTTCATGCCATGCTGCACGGGAATGTTGATATTACTCCTTTGATATATTCACCCCTCATCAGCGACGTGGAAGACCTCAACCACAGGGCCATGAAAGGTACGCACGGCATCAGCAAGCTTTCATTTCACGCCTACCTGTATCTTCAATCATCATATACCATCTTGGATTCAGGGGCCGCCCTCGGGTATGGCTGCGGCCCCCTGGTTGTTGCGTCATCACCGATGAAGTCACTGCATAACAAGCGTGTTGCCATTCCCGGCCGGTATACTACCGCACACCTTCTTCTGAAACTCTGGCATCCGGGAATAACCGACCTGCACATTGTCCGTTTTGACGAGATACTCCCGGGGATCCGCTCGGGTAAATTTGACGCGGGGGTGATCATCCACGAGGGACGTTTTGTCTATCCATCATATGGGTGCACAGAAATTGTAGATCTCGGGAAGTGGTGGGAAGACGAAACCGGCCTGCCAATACCACTGGGATGCATCGCGATAAGAAATGACAAGAATACAATTATTTATAAAGAGATGGTTGAAACGCACATACGTCAGTCAATTGAATACGCGTATAATAACCCCGAAGACTCACGTGAATATATCGCGTCACTGGCACAGGAGATGGATGATAGCGTCATCCGTGAACATATCAACCTGTACGTGAATGACTTTACCCTTTCACTGGGAGAAACCGGGCAAAAGGCCGTCACTGCCCTTGAGGAAATGGCTCGATGCGGAAACATTCTGACAGAAAACTGATCATTGCTGCCACGATCATCGAGGCAGATCACCTGATACAGCGTTTTTCAATGATTAAAGAAACAGCTGATCCATTCTCGTCATATACCAGCGGTAACCTGCGGCTGGTTATTTCAGGTATCGGAAAGATTAACGCTGCCATAGCAGCAAGCTGGGCCCTGTCAACGAATTCCTGTGATACCGTTATTAACGGGGGGGCGGCAGGCGCACTTGGGATGGAACATCCACTGGGTACTATATATTGCATATCCAGTGTGATCGATTACGACAGGCCCCATCTAAAAAGCGGGAAACCATTCCAGTATACAACCGATACCATACAGGCTATGAAGACTGCCACCCTGGCTACCTGCAATATACCGGCAATCGACCCCATTCAACGGCAGAACCTGTCAGCATACGCCCAGCTGATTGACATGGAGGGGGCAGCGGTGGCCCACACCTGCAGGAAATTCGGCGTCACCTGCCACCTGCTGAAATACGTGAGTGACACCCCTGAGCATACGCATGACAGGGATATCGTAAAAAATATCAGGATATACGGGCATGTTCTCGCGGACACACTTGAGTTGATTATTTAAAAGCGATTATTACCTGCCAGGCGGGATCAGAAAGCGAACGCACCTCAACATCCCTGAAGCCTGCGGTATCAAGCCACTGAATGTATTCATCCCGGGTATATATGTTTCCCCTTTTGCTCTGGGTTAACATGTGCAGGGCCAGCGTGGCGCCAAGGTAACTTTCTCCCCTGAGATTGTCAAAAATGGCGATAATACCGTTATCATCCAGGTTCTGATGGCACATGGTGATTATTTTCTGATTATCCCCTGGCGACTGGCCATGACAGATATTACCCAGGAAGGCAATATCATATGGACCTTCGGGGAGGGACACGGTTGCGTCCCCTTTCTGTAATGACACATTTTCAATCCGTGATAATTCTTTCTCCATGACTTCAAGTGATTCGGGCAGATCATATATTATGGTGTGAATGTTTTTTCGCGAGAACTCCCGTGCAAGGGTGCCGGGAGCACCGCCAATGTCTGCCACCGTAGTCGCATTTGGAGAATATTCAAGGCACACCTTCACCACTTCAGGTGCAATCTTCTTTTTCCAGGGTGAATCCATTCCCCGTATAAAGTCTTTCATGTCAAGCTCACTGTAACTTGACGGGTCGGGTTCACCATGGGTTAACACGTGAGACAGGGTTCTCCATGGATTTACCAGGTAAAGAAGGAATTTCCAGAAATCACCCTCGTACTCGTCTCCCCCTTCTTCCACCAGGCGGCTGACAATCTCGTCAGGAACAGAATATTCTTCGCCTTTTTTTGTAATATATCCCATCTCAACCAGGGCTTCCAGCATCACCCAGGTTGCCCGCCTGTCAAATTTCATGCTTTTGGCAAGTTCATCAGCGGTACCGGGTTCACGGTAAAGCTGGTTAAATACACCAAGTTTGAATGCCTGCCCCACGAAAAGTGTTTCTTCAAGGGCACTTTGCAGTTCTCGTAATCTCAAATGCTGCTCCAGTGTTGTAATCTATTAAATGTTTTCTTCTCATCTACCGTTTCACGGCATAGAGTATGATACTCTTGGGGAAAAAGTTATCAAAAAAGTTCTCTACCTTTTCCATTAGTCTTGAATCCATAGTCTTCACAAGAAAGGAATGATACCCTTTAGATACGGGATGCTTGTTCAGGTGAAGGCCGACGACGCTCCTGATAATCCAGTAAATGGTGTGGAAGGAGTGTTTAAAATCAACGGCATATACGTCAAGCCCGTTGCTGTCCATGATTGAAGCCAGCTTTCGGGGAATATATTTTCTTACATGACCACCCGGAGAGGTGAAATACTCGTAGGTAAGCACATCATACGCCATCTCGGTGATAAACGTGGGAACAGTTATCGCGACCACCCCTCCCGGCTTAACCACGCGGGCAAGTTCGCCGCAGGCCTGGTAATCATCATCCACATGCTCCATAACCTCGGCACATATTATCCTGTCAAAGCTGTTATCCTTGAAAGGAAGCCGCAGCGCGTCACCCAGCTGCACCAGGTAACGTCCATTCTTATGCGCCTGCCCCTTCTCTTTCATGTACGCCAGGGTATACCGTGCCCTGCGAACCGATTCCATGTCCATGTCCATACTCCAGACATGTGCTCCACGGGAGATGCATTCAAAGGAATGACGTCCCCCCCCGCAGCCGGCATCAAGTATATAATGTCCTTCCTGAAGGTTTAATGTGTCAAAATCAACTGTGAGCATCTATGGCCTCCCGGTATACTGCTTCCATTTGTCGACCGGCGTTTTCCCAGGTAAAGGTGCGTAATACCCGTTTCCTGGCTTCTTTTCCCATCTTTTCACGCAATTTCGGGTTCTCAATTAAGAAATCTATTGCATCAGCCAGTGCCTGTGGATCCCTTGGAGGCACCATGTATCCTGTTTTCATGTGTTCCCCGATTACCTCGGGCAATGCTCCACCGGTTGCGGCAATTACCGGCAGTTCACATGCCATGGCTTCTGCCGCGGGAAAGCCGAACCCTTCATAGAGTGAAGGACTGAGGGCAATTTGCGTTTTGGAATATAACGAGATAAGGCGATCCATTGTTATTTTACCGGTAAAGGTAATCTTGTCATTAAGACCGAACTTGTCTATCCATCGCGGTACGAAATTCCTGTTGGGTGCCCCGCCGTCTACAATTGTCAGCTTCACGTCATTCCTTGTAAGGGTTAGCGCTTTGAGCAGGTACATGACCCCTTTCTTGCGGTCTTCAACATTGCCAACGAAAATCAGGCTGTTCTTTTCTTTTTCATGGTATTTCCCGTTCATGGGATAAAAGATTTCTGAATCCATACCGTTATACACTACTCTCTGTTTGCTTAACGGAACGCCGAAGGCCTTTGTAATCTCCCTGGCTGAATCATGGGATACGGTAACGATCAGATCCATTCTTTTTGATACGATACTCTGCATAAGCAGGGGATAATATAACACCCTTTTCATTTTCAGGTAAAAGCTTGATGGGTATTCAAACCATGTTGTCCTGTCGATTGTAAGGGGGTGATGAATTGTGGAAATAAAGGGTATGCCAAGTTTTTTTATAAGAAGAAACCCGTACCCCAGGCACTGGTTGTCATGTATAATATCAAATGTATGGGTACGTGAGAGTTCTTTCAGCTTTTCATAGGCCCTGATAGAAAATGTCTCAATCTCGGGGAATATCCCAAACCGGGAGGCCACGTACTCGTAAAAATTCAATGGCTTAAATGTGGCAAAGGGTTTATCTGGTTTCACAAAATCTTTCACGTTAAAGTAATTATGATTGCTGACATAATGATAGGTAACCCCTTCGATGGGAAAGGGATAAGGGGGGCCCACGATGGCATGCACCTCGTGACCAAGCCTGACCAGTTCACGGGCAAGGTACATCAGGTAGATACCCTGTCCGCCGCAATAAGGATTACCCCTGTAGCTCATGAGACATATTTTCATAATGAACTCCTGTATGACGCCACCACGTCTTTATACACTGCCAGCGTGTTTTGGGCAGCCACCGGCCAGGCGAACATATCAACCGCCCTCCTGCGTCCTTTTTTGCCCAGTTCTTCACGCAACGGGGCATTATTCAGCAGCGTATTGATGGCATCTTTCAATGCTTCGGGATTCTCCGGTGGTACCAGTATTCCCGCCTCCCCTACCACCTCGGGCAATGCTCCCGCGGTTGTTGCCACAACAGGCGTTTCACATGACATGGCTTCTGCCGCGGGAAGACCGAACCCCTCGTATAATGACGACATGACCAGGATGGTACAGGTGCTGTAATGATGCACCAGTTGGTCAAGGTCAACCTTCCCGGTAAAATGCACCCTGTGCTGCAGTTTCAGCCTTTCAATCATCTTCCAGGCCGTCAACCTTTTTGGCGGTCCCTCGTCTACTATGGTGAGGCTGACGTCCCCTGGCAGCATGGCAAGTGCTTCAAACAGATATCTCATGCCCTTTTTATGGTCTTCAGTGTTGCCCACGAAAAGGAGAGACCTGTGCTTTCTGGGTTCACCCGTATTTCTGAAAAGCTCAACATCCATACCGTTATATACCACCGATATTTTTTCAGAAGAAAGTCCAAATGCCTGCTTCAGCTCATGCAGTCCTTCCCGTGAAGAAGTAATAACACGATTAAGACGGTTGATCACCTTTCGCTGCATGGTTAAAGGATAAAAGAGAATGGTACATGCTTTCTCCCACATGGTTGTATCGATGAGAAAGTCAGCGTTTCTATCCCTGGTGAGAGGGTGATGCACCGTCGTCACTATGGGTATACCATACCCTTTCATTGGCAGCAATCCCCACCCGAGGCATTGTACATCATGTATCAGATCGTATTTTTTCTTTTTTAGAAGCTTTTTCAAGTAAAAAAAGGACTTCATGCTGAATGTTTCCATTTCGGGAAATATGTGAAACCTGGTTGCCACATACTCTAAAAAATGCCAGGGGTAAAACAGCTTCTTGAGATTTTCATACGGGATATGCGATGTCCTCATTGACCACAGGTGAAGGTTTTCCAGTTTGTACACATTGGCCCATTCTTCCATGGGATCAGGATATGGCGGTCCCACCAGGACGTCAATTTCAATCCCCTGCCTGGCAAGCTCCCGCGTAAGGTGATACAGGTAAATTCCCTGTCCTCCACAGTAGGGGTTGCCTCGATAACATAGAAAAAGAACCCTCATCGGTGAGCACTACTTCTCTTTATGAAGGGTTGACCTCGCGGTAATTATAGCAACTCCAACCCAGAACACCATTCCCAGGAGGACAAGTGTAATAACCGTCGCGGGGATTGCTATTGCCAGGTAATACTGCTGAATAATACCGTATATAAACAGCCCTGCCAGCGCAGCAGTTGCCAGGCAAAGTAAAAAAGCTTTAAATTTTGAATTATCTTTTTTTTCTACTATTTCAGGCATTGGCGGTGCCACCTTTATTGTTAATATAGTCATTCCAACCCAGAAGCCTGTTGACAGGATCCCTATGGTTACCATACCAACGGGAAAGGCAACCGCGTAATATGTTTCAGCGGCAATCTTCTGAATATTGGAAATGGAATACGCGTCGTTAAATATATACGCGTAATATCCGAAAACGGCCAGCATCGCCGCTGATATCACACATGCGAGTATTCCCAGTATTCTTGCTCTTGGCATAGCAGGTATCCTTAATCAAAAACTCAATACAATCTTTATCGCGTCATCGTCACGCGCAACTGCCATTTCAAAACCCTTCTGAATATCTTCAAATGGCATATCATGGGTCAGCATGGGTCTTACGTCAACAGCCCCTTTTAATATCATGTCAAGGGCGTAAGGGTAATCCATGGTGAGATCCGGCCCTACAGACGCGATCATTCTCAGTTCTTTACGAAAAAATACATTAAAGTTAAGACCCGGTGATTCGTCAAGACAGATACCGAAAAAGGCTACCTGCCCGTTATGCCTGGCCAGGTCAAAAGAGCTGTTTATCACATCAACGTTCTGCCCGAAGGCCTCGATTACGATATCTGCCATGTTACCGGATGTAATTTCTTTAACCCGTTCTTCAACGTTTTCGACAGAGGGGTTCACCGTGTGGGTGGCTCCCATCTGCCGGGATATATTAAGCCTTGTTTCTACGGGATCCACGGTAATAACCGATCGTGCCCCGGCATTCCTGATTAACGACGTGAACAGCTGACCGACGGGACCCTGCCCCAGTATCACCACGTTTTTATTGTAAGGGCTGTCGATTCTGAACACGCAATGGGCCACAGCCCCTAAAAGCTGTGTCATCAACAATACGTTCAAATCCAGGCTGGAATTTCGCGGCAGCTTCTGCACCCTTGCCGGATCATTTACATGAAATTCCTTGTAGGCGTCAAGACCGGTTGGATAATACATTACCAGGTCACCCTCTTTCCACGCCGAAGAACGTGAAGCCTCGATTACTCCCAGGCATTCATGTCCCGGAAAACCCGCGGGAAAAGGATATGATGCCGGATTATAAGAAACGGAAAAATAAGGCAGGTCAGATCCGCATATTGCGGCTTTCAGCAGTTTTACCCGCACAGCACCATCAGGACAATCCGGAATTGGATCATCTGTTATTTCAATTCGTGCCGGTGATACTATTCTTGCCGCCCTCATGCAGCGTTCCTTCACACATCCTGAATATTGAAAACACAGTGTGACAGGGTATATCAATTGTCAACATATTTATTGTACTATTATTTTGGTGGTATCTGTATATATTTATTTGCACTCAAGCGCAAATAAATATATCGTTTCCTATTTTTCTTGACATCCCGCTCATGGTAATTAAAATCACGCTATCATTCACAATGAACGCACAGGGGACCATGGAGAAAAACGAATGAAGATTTCCACCACTAAAATTAATGGCTATAGTCTTGTAAAAGTTGAAGGTTCTCTTACCATTGAATACATAAAAAATATCGAAGAACAGGTGGATAAATGCCTTGATGAAGGAAGGGATGTAATTCTTGATTTTTGTGAACTTTCCTTCATTTGCAGCGCCGCCCTGAGTTTTCTCCTGGTATCAAACCAGAAGGCAAACGCAAAATCACTCAGGCTTTCCATAGTTAACTGCAGCGATGATATCAGAAACCTTTTCAACCTCACCGAGCTGGATAAGCATCTCTACATATTCAGTTCCGTTGAAGAAGCCCGAAGAAACCTCGAATCCTGATACAATACATAACAAGGAAGAATCATTGAAATTAATAGTTTGTCTCGGCAACCCGGGAAGAAAATATAAAAAAAACCGCCACAATGCAGGCATGATCGCAGGTGAAGCCCTTGCCGAAAAATACGGAATTCGGGTAAAGAAAAAACAGCATTCTTCCATAACCGGTGAAGGAAATATTGATGGATTCAAGGTAATGATGTATTTCCCGCAGACATACATGAACAACAGCGGCATGGCGGTAAACCAGGCCATGCAGCATTACCACCTGTCTCACCAGGACCTGGTGGTGTTACATGATGAAATCGAACTTCCATTCGGTGAAGTACGTGATAAATTCGGTGGGGGACACAAGGGCCAGAACGGGCTCAGGTCTATTATACAGGAAACAGGAAGCGCGGATTTTTACCGTGTTCGCATTGGCGTGGGACGCCCGGAAAATCCACACATGACTGTTGCCGACTGGGTGCTCTCAAATTTCACCGGTGAACAACTGAAAATGATGGAGGAAATCGCGCAAAAGGCAACAGACAGCCTGCTTTCATGTCTCCACGCCCAATAGATATGTTATTATCTTGACTTTACCCGCATGAGTACTGTAAGTTTAGTATCAGATATACCGCGAATACATTTTCTGCTTACTTCAGGAGGCACCCATGAAAATAATTGTTCCTTTGGCCGAGGGCCTCGAGGAAATTGAAGCAGTTTCCATTATTGATGTGCTTAGAAGGGCAAATCTCGATGTCACCACGGCATACTTACAAAAAAACCCTGTAAAAGGATCACACAATATTCTCATTACCGCGGATAAACCCCTTGAGAGCCTGAAACCGGCAGACTTCAACTGCATTGTACTTCCCGGCGGGATGCCGGGCAGTGAACATCTGAAAAACAATGACACCGTGAACACCTTCGTGAAACATATCTACTCCAAGGGTGGGTATGTCGGGGCCATATGCGCGGCGCCAATCGTTCTGGGACACGCGGGTATTCTATATGACCGCAGGGCAACATGCTTTCCGGGTAACGAGGCTCAGCTTGAAGGAGCCATCATCGTTGACGAACCGGTGGTAGTGGACGGCACCGTGATAACAGGAAAAGGGCCGGGATGCGCCATCCCCTTTGGACTGGAACTGGTAAAAATACTTGCGGGCGAAGAGATCAGCAATGGTCTGAAAAACGCCATGCAGGTCTACTGGATGTAAAAGCAGCAATTACCCATGATCAGGAAAAGCAATTTCAACAGGGGAGCCTATATCTACATAGAGGGAGATGAGGATGTTGATGATATTTTCATAGTTGAGAACGGAGTTATTCAGCTCACGAATTACAACAGTAATGTTCCCCGTATAAAAAGTACCATCAACCAGGGTGAAGTATTCGGCGTCATATCCTCCCTCTCCAACCGCCCCCGCATCGAAAGTGCCGTAGCTGCCACCGATGTGACGAACGATAGTTTCCCTTCATTCTTGACGGATAGTCCCGCATCGAAAGTGCCGTAGCTGCCACCGATGTGACCGTAGACAGGGTAAAGCGGCAGCAGTTTATCACGCTGCTGCAGGCACAGCCCCATATCGCCATGAAAATTCTCAACTCGTTTTCAAACCAGCTTCGGGCGTACAATGAACTGGTGGTTTCGCTCCTTGACGGCGCTCGGGATGTGAGGACTGAAGAGGAAACGTTATTCAGAACAGGAGAGTTCTACTTTACCGAAAGCCGTTACAATCACGCCAGGCATGTACTCTGGCGCTACCTTGAGCTGTACCCTGGATCCATATACGCCGACGAGGCCCACGAATTTCTGGAAAAGATTGAACGTTCAGGTGAGCGATCCATACCCGAACCCATACAACAGGGGCCTTACAGGATTTACATGGATAAGCAGATGATATTCTGCGAGGACGAACCCGGTGACGAGATGTACATCATAAAAGAGGGAAAAGTCAAAATCGTAAAGATGAGTGAAGACTCCGAGGTTATGCTTTCCATTCTTCGTGAAGGGGATATTTTCGGCGAGATGGCTCTCATCTCTGATATGACACGAAACGCTTCAGCCATCTGCTGGGGAAAAACCACGCTGCTGCCCATACGAAAAGAAACACTTCCGGAGGTGCTGAAAAAATCTCCTTCAATAATACATGTTATCTTCAAGGCACTCAGTCAACGTATATGGTTCACCTTCATCCGTATCGAGTCAAGATTATATGAGAAACCCATCACCCAGATTTACGCCTTTCTCGAGAATAAGCTGCTGGAAAACGCCGTATCACTGAAAAGCACCGACGCGGTACGTTTAAACTTCGGCATCAATGAGCTTTTCACCATGCTGGGTTATTCAACTGCCCGCATGGGCACTACCATGGACCGCCTGCTGGAAGACTCAAACCTTCATTTCCAGTTTGGCGAGACCATTATAGAAAACCCATCTCAGCTCACCGCCAGGGCAAAGTATTTCAAGTCAAGAGACCAGATCGATACCGGCGATGATGCTGAAGAAAGGCCTTCAAAAAAAGCTGCAGCCACAGGGGAGCAGGCTCAACCCATTCCTGAAGAGATACCGGCACCTGAACGACCAGCCGAAGAACCCGTCTTTGAGGGGGAGGCCTCCGGTCTTGACCCCGATGAACTGCGGATTCCCTCACAGGAAATCGACTTTTAGCATACACACATTTCAGCTCATTACCGGAATTTTTCACTCTTTCCGGATTATTGGGGAATGACAGTTAAAATAAATAATGATGGTTTCCCCCAATATTCCGGAGGGAGTGAATTAAATTTCGGGTAATAAAACAAATTTCAATGTCAATTTTGAATAAAGAAGGGCACATTCCTCTTTATCATGTGACCGTACACCGCGAGGCCCCCTATATCCCAAGGGGGACTACTCATTATATTAAATGTCAGCACCTGAAAATTTCATTTATATGAATTTTTTGTCCCCCTTGGGGCTGACTTGTACCCACAAATCAGATAATGTATTTAATACTGCA